>NZ_JACDWV010000156.1:0-231 GCF_016464105.1 Pseudoalteromonas sp. bablab_jr010
GCGATTTAGGCAAGGCATTGATTGCAAGTAATAGTGGTTCTATTGTTAAAATCAATAACGCAGTATAAATCGCTTTTAAACCAACCCTTTGGGCGCTTCACAGGCACTTACTCTCATCGTTGTTACTTCTTAAAAGGGACTACCATTCTTGCAAAGTAACGCCTTGATATTAAGCACCTGTGAAACGCTGAATTCTGCATCTTGAGGTGGCTTGGGTATAATAAAAAGGGA
>NZ_JACDWV010000157.1:0-1940 GCF_016464105.1 Pseudoalteromonas sp. bablab_jr010
AATATCAGCATGAAAACCGACGACATTACTTGCTTCATCCTATGTATTAACTCGCTCTAATTCGAGCTGAAGAAATTATGGCTTAAAAAGTTAGGCAAGGATCAGTGCGTTTAACTTGACTGTGGGAGTCATACCAACGCCGTGCTTTGCGGCAAATTTGGATCGCAGCGGAGAATTTGTCCGACAACAGCACCTTGTTAGTGGTCCTCTTTTCGTATGGCACGGAGTCTATTCATAACTGATTGGCCATAAGGAGTAAGTGTCCAATATGTACCTCTATCTTTAACGCTTCTATTTTTTACGTTTTGTGCAATTAACCCTAGGGCATTAAATTGGACAATAGAGGTTTCAAAATCTGACTTTTCGTACTCGATTGATCTAATGTAGCAATAGCCCTCAAAGCTCTTTGCATCTGGAACAACTTCATTTATACGCCTGCGAACAAACTCCCCAAATCTAGAAGCCAGTTGAATATTACTTGCTTCATGCATCATTAACGGAGACACCTCATAGAATATTTCATTCCATGTTGCCTCAATTTCCCAGTCCCATGAGTAGCTCTCATAGTTATCAAGCTTCTTGGATTCAAATTTACAATTAATGGTGAATGTATCGTCTCCTTGCGATAGTTTTTCTGTCCCTTTTGGAGCCTCGGTTTGGGCAGATGCCATTTCCGTTTCTAGTTCCTCTATTCTTCGGCGTAGCCGAAGAATTTCTGTGCTAGCCTCTGAACTAGCAACTTGATCACCACGAACCCAACCAATTCCGGGGTGCTTCTTTTGCAGCATGATTAGGCTACGACTAACAACAGAGCCAAGTTCTGAGGGAGTGTTCCAATACTTACATACTTTTTGCTGGGACAACTCTCTAAATTCTTTTAGCTTAGTTTTTCCTTCCTCAGTTTGCTCGGTATATTTGGCGGGAATTGAATCAGGATCTTTATGCAGAAATGCAATGACGGGCTTTTCAGTTTCGATTGCATAGCGGTATTCCATTTCAGTATAGCTTATTCCTCCAGGTCCTAAACTTCCGTAACGACCGCCGATTACAACAATATAATAATCACATTCGTCAATAACGCCCTTTATCAAGGACCACTGATCTTCGTCAGCGGCTGGAAACAACTCCATGCCTGCAGGAATGCAATCTAGTTCTAAAAGTGCATTCATAATTTCCTGTCTTTCAGGTATCAGGTCAACATAAGTTGAGCTAACAAATACTTGATATTTTTTATTTATATTGCTCATTGATTCTCTCTTGACCACTAACGCCGCAAGCCAAGCTTTATGCGTCCCATCATAATTGCCTTGTTATATGCCAATTACCACTCTATTTGGATTTTTGTGCCTACTTTAACCAAATCCATGAATTCATCCATTTCTGAATTTGTTAAAGCAATACAACCATTTGTCCAATTGAAATTTTGAGTAATTCCAGACAACCAACCCAACCAATTCCTTTGCCCATGCACCATGATAAAACCTCCAGCAGAAACACCTTTTCTTTTAGCATTATCTAAATCAGCTTCATTGGGATAATTGATGTGCATTGCTCGGTAAAAAGAAGAATCTTCTTTTTTATAGTCTAATGTATAAACACCTTCGGGAGTTTTCTGATCACCTTCTTGTTCTTTGTGACCTTTGGGTGCACCACCAAAAGCAACACGATATTCTTTTATTACTTTACCATCATCCAGTAAATACATTTTATTTTCTGACTTATCAACTTTTACTAAGTTAACCTCAGCAAAAGTTGAAAATGATAGAATACTCAAAATTAACGCAAATAGTTTCATGGCATATAGACATAATGACTCCCACACGGTGCTAGCCTCCGCTTTTCGTGGGTTAGCTTAATGACAAAGCCAGAGCCATAATTAGTTTGTCAAATAACTAAACAGCAGAGGCTAGCATGAACAAACATAGCATACTTTTTATCGG
>NZ_JACDWV010000158.1:0-283 GCF_016464105.1 Pseudoalteromonas sp. bablab_jr010
ACGAATTGCTGGCAGTTTATCACAGAATTATACCAATCAGCTTAATTAAGTAGTCTATTTTGAGGCAATAAAACCTCGTTGATAACAAGGCAAAAATTTCGTTATTTAGTTGTTCTAAATGAGAAATTTTTAACGCAGTTAACGACAGGTTTAATCCCTCAAAATGATTAAGTATTATTGCGGGTTGGTATTAAAAAAGCCCACTCAAATTGAGTGGGCTAAGCAATGCTAAAATAGCATTTAGGGGGAAACTCTTAATGTGAAACTTGCTGCCAAGCCATAA
>NZ_JACDWV010000159.1:0-799 GCF_016464105.1 Pseudoalteromonas sp. bablab_jr010
CCGAACTGTAAATAAATAGTTAGTAATACAGTTCGGTAATAAGGAAGTTGAATATGCTTGAGCAATACGCAGAAACCGCTTATCGCGGAAAACAAGCTGCAAAATTTAGAAATGAAATCGCAACAGATGAACGTGATTCTATGTATTGCCGTTATCAAAGTGAGCAAGCTATTTACCCTAGGGAGAACTTATTTGGATATTGCTTTGATAGCAGTCAGATGAGTTATTATAAAGGGAATATTAATGGTCAAACAGACTATGATCGCTCAATTTTAACTAAAGGAAAAAATAAGTTGACGTTGGCCTTAATTGCAAATGCTACAAATATTATTGGTTTGACGAACTTTACTTGGGCGATGCTACATTTATTCTTTGTTTTTTTTATGTTTATTCTACCCTTATTTTCCCTTGCTTTAGGGGCATATGAACTTGCATTTGATTTTTTTATCATTCTTTTAAGTTGCTGGGGGGGATCTAAATTAATTAGCTTGCTAATTTGGCCTTTTTTTCGTTTCAAATTTAATCTAGCCACAATTTTTAACCGTAAAACGGGTATGGTTGAAGTACCGACTAAGAATGCAAAAAATTTTGATACACTCCCTTTTGAAGAGTTCAATGCTCACTATAAGGTAGCCCATAATCCTAAAAGTGGTTTTGCTAATAGAGGCTTTACATTACTGCATTATAAGAAAAACATTCGTTATGAACAGACTTATAGTAACCAAATAGCCTGTGCTTTTTTGCACTGGGAGTTATTGCAAAATTTTATGGATGTTACTCAGCCTTTGGCCGATATCCC
>NZ_JACDWV010000160.1:0-89770 GCF_016464105.1 Pseudoalteromonas sp. bablab_jr010
GAGCAATCGCATGCGTTTTCGTGCGTTTGGTTCTTTACGAGAAAGCGCTAAAAGCTGTTCAGATATGTTTGGATTCAATGTTATTAACCGGTGATTTTATATAGCCTATATTAGATCAGATATTTAAGCGGAATGGTATAACAGGTTAGCGATCTCTAAAACGGCTTATTTCACCTTGCGCTAATTCGTCTTTTATTAATGAACTTTACCTCTTCATTGTGCATGACGAATTACCACGCTGTTGGGTTGTTTAGTACAGAGCCTCCCTCAGCAATAACCCCGTAGGAGACACTTCAGTGCCGATTTCAGACCATAAAAAACATATTCATGGCTAAAGCCATTCCTACAAGTAGACTTTGCCTAGAACCAGAGGATGACGCAGAACCAAACACCCACACTGCGCGGCTGATCGCTGACGGCTGAAAGCTGATAGCTCTGTGATGTGTTGGGTTTCGCTTCGCTCTACCCAACCTACGCCAGGCCTTTAAACTTTTCCCCTTGCTAACTGGCAATTCACGACCCAATTTACCCTTTGTTGCAATTTTAATCTTGGTTTAGTACCTGAGCTATGTAAAACTATTTGCGTTTTTAAACCACAATCAGGTGACATGAATGTCTCAAATAAAAGCTTGGAAACTTATTAGCCTGTTTTGTTTGGTAAGCTTGCTTATGGGCTGTGAGTCAAAAGAAGAGCAGCTGAAACAAACAATACAACAATCCATAGAAAAAGCTGAAGTTGAATTAAATCAACTCGGTACAGCGCTTGATAATGGCTCTTTGCGTAATGCGACGATACTTAAACAATACGGCAAGGTGCTTGCTGAGCAGCAACCGCAACTTTCTGAGATCGCCCGTGTAATTAGTCTTGATGCGACTCGTGAAGGGGCTATTTATTCAGGTCTTACACAACGCTTAGCTGATGTTAAGTCTACGTATCTAATACCACCATATGAAGATACTCTTCATCAACTTGATCTTATTCGTGATGCTGCCAAACCGTCTTTATTTCAGGATGCGCTGACAGATCCTATCAATATGCTTGCCGATATGTCGCAAGGCTCACTAGCGCGGGTTGGTGCAATTAGTGAAGCTGCTGAAGGCGAAAGTGTTGGTAACCAGTTAGTTGGGAACCCTAATTATGGGCAATGGCAAACAAATAGCAGCGGTACCAGTTTTTGGGTTTGGTACGGTATGTATCGCATGTTGGGCGATGTATTCGACCGAGTTGAATATGGTCGCTGGAGCCGTCATAGAAAGTATAGTTATTACAGTGACTATGGCCGTTATCGTTATTCGAGCCCTAAGCAGATTAAAGCACAACAAACGGTAGAGACACGAACTCGACAGTCTTATCAACGCCAAGGTAAACAATTCACTAGTCCGTATGCCAAGAAACGTAGTGGCGCATCAGGATTAAGCCGTAGCAGCTATACGCCGCCACGCACACGTAGTAGCTATGCTTCTAGCAGTAGTTACAGTAAAAGCTCTGGGTCATTACGTAACAGCTCGAGCAGAACATCACGTGGCATTAGCCGCGGTAAGTAGTGAAAAGAATAACCACCGGAGTTACAACACATGTATGAATTTAATGGAATAACAACTTGGTCGTTGCAAGCTTTAGCAATCGACTTTGCAATCATTATCGCTTTATTTGTCAGCCTAAAATTTATCAAAGGCTGGGTATCTAACTTACACGCTAATGATGAAATAACTGAGCGTGACAATTTTGCTTTTGGTATTAGCTTTGCGGCAGGACTTGTGGCACTTGCTATTGTTCTTAGTGGCGTGAGCAGCGGCTCATTTGCACCGACTTTACAACAAGAAGCATTACAAATGCTAGGTTATGGTGTGATGGCGATTGTGCTTATCAAGCTAGGTCACTTCTTCCAAGACAAAGTAGCGCTTCGTAAAGTGAGCCTGCATGACGAAATCGTAAAAGGTAATGCTACTGCTGCACTCATTGATTTTGGCCATGTTGTTAGTGTGGCGATTGTTATTCGCTCAGCTTTATTTTGGGTTGCGACCGAAGGCTGGCATGGTATTCCAATTGTGATCGCAGCTTTTGCCATTGGCAGCATTGCGATGCTACTAATCAGTCAATATCGCGTGCAGTTATTCAAGCATACTAATCGCAGTGGTGATTGCTTACAGCAAGCGGTTATTGACGGTAACTTAGCAGTAGGTATTCGTTATGCTGGCTTTTTAGTGGGTAGTGCATTGGCATTAACTGCTGCATCAGGTATTGCTCCTTATGCGGCTGACAACATTGTTGCTAGTTTAGGATACTGGGCATTAAGTGCAGCAGTGAGTTTAGTGGCTTTCATTTTACTACACTTAGTGACTATCAAAATCATTCTATCTGGTTGTGATATTTCAGATGAAGTGAACCGCCAGAAGAACGTAGGTGTAGCAGCAATCTCTGCAGCAATCTCATTTGCGATTGGTTCGACTATGGCAACCTTGTTAGGTGCCTAATTAAGTGTCTACTACAACAAGCGCCCCAAGTAGAGCCAATCTACTTGGGCATGATTTCCTATTAATAACTGTTATGGCCGTACTCGCTGGGTGCGGCCTTATTTATGAGTACCTGCTATCTCATTATGCTGGTCGTGTCTTAGGCTCAGTCGAGAGTGCCATTTATGCCATGATCGGCACCATGATTGTCGCTATGGGTATCGGTGCTTTTTTAGCGCGATGGTTTAAAGATGCGTTTACTGCTTTCGCATGGCTAGAGAGTATTATTGCTTTGGTCGGCATGGGCTGTATTTTAGCGATAGCGAGCGTTATCGCTGTCAGTTATTCACTGCCGCATATCTTCTCCGAAATTTTTAACCTGCCAGCAGATACTGTACTTAATGGCTATGTATTTGAAAAGCTACAAGAGTGGTCACGTTTCTTACCTTATGTGTTTGGTCTATTACTTGGGCTATTAATTGGTATGGAGATCCCGTTGATTGCGCGTATTCGTCAGCAAGTTTATGGGCGCTTTTTAGAAAATAATGCGGGAACTATTTACGGAGCGGATTATATCGGTGCCGGTGTCGGTGCTGCGATTTGGGTGAGCATTATGCTTGCGATGCCAATTATGCAAGCAGCGGCTTGGACGGCGTTGTTTAATATTATTGCCGGTCTCGTGTTTTTATGGCGCTATCATCAACATGTTCGCTTCGCTAAGTTACTGTTAGTTTGCCATGTGCTGTTGTTGGTGTTTTTTGCGTTTGTGCTCGTGCTTGGCACCAGCTGGATGAAAAACCTAAGTAATGTTTTATACAAAGATAAAGTTATCTACTCGCAAGCAACTAAGTATCAGCACCTAGTTTTAACTGAGCGTTTGAGCCGCAGTCAGCCCAATGCAATTACCGATCTTTACCTCAATGGCCGTTTACAATTCTCAAGTGTGGATGAGCAAATTTATCATTCAATGCTTGTCTATCCTGCTATGTTGGCCTCAAATCGCCATGACCGCGTGTTGATCATCGGTGGCGGTGACGGGCTTGCATTACGTGATGTTTTGAAGTGGCCAGTAGAGCATGTCACTCTGGTTGACTTAGATGGTCAGCTGTTAAACTTATTTGGTAATGATGTTGGCGACTATGATGCGCCAGAGAAAATCAGAACACGTTTAACAGCGCTAAATAAACATTCTATGAGCGACCCTCGTGCTGATATTCGCATTGCAGATGCCTTTTTAGAGGTCGAAGCAATGCTGGCAAAAGGCGAGCGCTTTGACACTATTTTAATTGACCTGCCAGACCCTAATCACCCTGATCTCAATAAGATGTACAGTGACTATTTTTACAATCATGTACGTCAGTTATTGGCGCCTGACGGGGCTGTGGCCGTGCAATCAACATCCCCTTATCATGCGAAGAAAGCATTTTTGAGTATTGCTAAAACAATGAAAGCTGCGGGTTTTGGTTATGTTGAGCAATACCAACAAAATATTCCTTCGTTTGGTCAATGGGGTTGGACAATCGCGACTACCGCTGGAAAATCAGCAAGTCAGCGAATTCGTGAAACTAACGAATTACCCGTGCCATCTCGTTGGGTAAGCAAAGAATATTTATTGGCTTCTTTTGTGTTTCCGAATCATTTTTTTGAACAAGTAAACACGATTGAAGTCAATAGATTAGGTTCTGGAACCTTATATGATTATTACCGCCAAGCGTGGCAAGTTGAAACCGAATTGTACAAAAATTGATATTTTATAGTTGACATAATATGTCGGCTATGCAAATCTTAACTCAGACATAATATGTCAAAACGTAAAAAGGTGAGACATGGAATTAAATGAACTATCAATCAAACTGGCTTCTTTTGAAACAGAAGGTGTGAGCTTTGAGTCTTTCTTGATTGCCAACGAAGGTGAGCAAGATGTGTTACAAGTTATCGTCGATGGGAATGATGAGTTACCTATCTTTGTTACTCAAACAGAAGAGCAATTACTGTGTATTAGCTACCTGTTTGCTGAAAACGAAGTACAAGCAGATATGCGTAATGAGTTAAACGAAACGTTACTACGTTTAAATGTACCAATTCCATTAAGTGCATTTGCAAAAATTGATGATAAATACGCTATTTTTGGCGCGTTATCGGTTAATTCATCGTTTGATGATATTACCCATGAGTTGGTAACACTGGCAGACAATGCGATTGATGCACTTGAAGCCGTGACCATTTATTTAAACGATTAATTAGCAATTTCTGGAGTTAAGATTATGAGTATTTTAAAGAAACTATTTACAGCTGTACGTGGTGGCGCTCGTGAAGCAGGACAAGCAATTGTTGATGCAAACGGTATCCGTATCTTTGAACAAGAAATTGCTGATGCACAAAATGCCTTACAACGCGCTAAGAAAAGCCTGACCGAAGTAATGGCAAAAGAGATGCAAACGAAGCGTAAAATTAGCGCACTAGATGCATCAATTGCTGAACATGAAGCGTATGCAGGCCAAGCACTTGAAAAAGGTAACGAAGCTCTTGCATTAGAAATCGCTGAAAAAATCGGTGATTTTGAAGCTGAAAAAGCAGAGCACGAAGAAGTGTTAGCTGGTTTTAGTAACCACATTGTGCAACTAAAGCAGCAAGTTAAAGAAGCTGAAAAGTCGATTAAAGAAAACCAACGTCAATTAACAATGGTTAAAACGACTGAAAGTGTGCAGCAAGCAACAATGGCTGTAAACAGCACGCTAAATACGAACAGCTCATCAATGACATCAGCACGTGAGTCTCTAGAGCGTATTAAACAACGCCAGCAAGACCGCCAAGATCAGTTAGGTGCGGCTAAGCAATTAGAAGCAGACACTAATGGCGATGATTTAAAAGCGAAAATGGCTGAAGCGGGTATTGGTGATACCAACCCGAAAAGCGCAGATATTTTGGCGCGTATTAAAGCAAAACAAAATAGCTAATCAGTTAACGGAAAGACAAAAGGTAACCCACGCACTGGGTTACCTTTTTTGCTTCAACAAGGAGTCAGCCAATGTTTAACTTTTTCAAATCTAAAAAAGCCCCAGAGCGTCAGCTTACTGATCCAAGCCAATTACTCGTTGGTGATATGCTGACGGTGATTGATTCGTTCGCTTACCCAAGTTGGTTAAAAGGACAGACACTGCGTGTTATTGATGTGCAAACGTATCAGTACCAACGTAGTGCAGAGTATGAGTTGGTACTCGAGAGTGAATCTGGCCAAGTGGTGTTTTTGCAAATTGAATCAGATGACGGTGAGCAATGGGCAAACTTTGCGATCAAAATTCAACGCGACGATGTTGATGAGATTTTTACCCTTGATGAGTTCGCTCGTATTTTTGATGAAGACGAATTAACGGCAATTAATGTACAAAATAGCCCGGAGCGTTTTAGTCACTTTTTAGCATCGAGCTACAAACAATCAGAAGCACCTTATGTGTGTTATTTCCATAATAAGGACTACCGTAATAAGCCTTTACCTCGTTATGAAGACGAAGGTGGTGAGCCGTGTGAAATGATCTGTTTAAGCTCAGATGATGAATCGCATAGTTTAAATATTGAGATTTGGGAAGGCGGTGAAACAGAGGTATCACTGACGTTAACCAGACCAATTAGCGATATTGTTGACTTATTTCCTGGGGATGCCAAGTGAGTGATGCAAAAGCCAAATGGCAGCGTCAGGAGCAAGCCGTTAGAGCCACGCAAATGGCGTTTGATTTAAGCTCTGAAGTGCAAAAATCAATTAAGAAGCAAGCCATTGACCAAGAGCTTACGCCATCAGATATGATCCGTAAGATTTTGGAGCTCGACGTTAAGTCGAAAAAAACCAGACAACGCTTATCGTTTAACTTAAATGATGAAGAGATTGCTTTATTGGCTGAGCGTTTTGGCGTTGCAGCCGATGATAAGCGTGCTGTGAAGCAGCGCGTGGCTGAATTACTCATTGAACACAGTAAAAAAAGCTAAGGTTTTGCCTTTACTTCTTTAAGCCCTTACACTGAGACTAGATGTTTTAAAGAAGTGGCATGACTGTGGATATTATTTTACTTGCGTATTTAGTTATTTTTGCATTATTTGGCACTGCAGCAAGTTACTTTGTTCGCTACATTTATGCTTACTGGGTGCATAATACAATGCAGCTTAAATACATATATAAGGCCGGGATTTGTATCATCAGCGTGGTGATAGTATCCGGCCTTATTGCATTATTTACTTAATCTCGATTGCTTGGCACTGCTGTGAAATACACAGCGATTGTACAGGCAGAACTGGTGAGCAATCGTTAACAGTTAATGCTTGATCAGATGACTTCTCAGCCGCTGTAATTCGCTCTGCAAGTTGCTCTGCTTGCTCTTGTGTGTTGTTTAACGTTGAATAAACCACATAGCGACTTGGGCCACCACATGCTCGCTCACCAACTTCTAACACTTTACATTGAAAACTCGCAGTACAGCTATTATTGCTAACGATATCGTTCAGCTGATCGTTTAAATCACCTAGATCAACGCGTGCAGAGCTACCCGACGTTGTTGTTTCGCAACCGCTTAAAGCAATGCTTGCTAACACAGTTGTGGTGATGAAAAGTTTCTTGAAAGTCGATGAACGAACCATTATTGCTTATTCCTTAGTATACACTTGCCGCTGAGCCTTCGATTCTAACACAAGTATTCTCAGAACACTGCGCACCTGGTGCGGTTAGATGCTGACAAATACTCATCATGTCGTTTGCTGCGTTAAATTGCTTTTCAAGGGCGGTGATATCTTTTGCAAGTTTTTCAACCTCAGCAGTGTCAGCTGTTTTGGTTGAATAAACAATGAAGCTACTTGGGCCGCCACAAGCACGACTACCTACAGGTAATACTTTACATTGGCTGCTGTTGTCACAGCTTGGATCATCGATTAATTGTTTAAGTTGCTCATGGGCAGAGCTAATAGTGGCTTTATCTGGGGCTGCTTTGGTCACTTCCTCAGCGTTTTTTATTTCAACGGCTTTTGGTGCCTCGACAAGTTTATTGTTGGTTGCCGTTGATTCGGCTTGCTCATTAGTTGCAGCGTCCGAGCACGCAGTTAATAACACAGGAAATAAAATTGCCAATAGTGGATAGCGCATAACATACCTAAAAATCGTTGAATAAGTACTCACTATCATACACATTGCTCAAAGCGGAGCAATAAAAACGTTTGCTTTCAGTAAGTAGCTCTGTATTCACAGAGCTACAAAAAGATAAAAGTTTATACCACTTTACAATAAGCGGGTATTACAAACCACCTTGGGTTAGTTTGGCGGGGTTCAGTAACTCGCTCAGTTCTTCGCGCGAAATATCCGTATGCTCTGCAGCAACATCAATAATAGGGCGACCTTCTTGATAAGCTAATTTGGCAATTTTTGCTGCTTTGCTATAGCCGATCACCGGATTAAGCGCGGTAACTAGAATTGGGTTTTTAGCGAGCGCTTTATCAACATTGCTTTGGTTTACTTTAAAGCTGGCAATCGCTTTATCTGCCAGTGCTTCACTGCTATTCGCCAGCAGTTCGATACTTTGCAAAATGTTTAAGGCAATCACAGGCAGCATTACATTGAGCTCAAAGTTACCCGCTTGACCAGCTACTGTAATGGTAGCGTCATTGCCAATGACTTGTGCGCTGACCATAGCGGCCGCTTCAGGGATCACTGGATTTACTTTACCCGGCATAATTGATGAGCCCGGCTGTAAAGCCTCAAGCTCAATTTCACCAATCCCTGCAAGAGGGCCTGAGTTCATCCAGCGTAAGTCATTGGCTATTTTCATTTGTGCTACGGCAAGTACCTTTAGCTGACCTGACAGCGCAACAATGGCATCTTGTGAACCGATGTTATAAAAGAAGTTTTTGCTTGAGCTAAAGCGAATACCCACATTCTCACTCAAGTGTTGGCAAAACTCACCGGCAAACGCTGGATCGGCATTAATACCTGTACCAACTGCTGTGCCACCTTGTGCAAGTTCACAAACTCGCTCAAGAGCTTGGCGAATACCAGCCATTGCATGATCCACTTGTAACTGCCATGCCGCCAGTGTTTGTGCAAAACTCACCGGCATTGCATCCATTAAGTGAGTGCGACCAGTTTTCACAATATGGCCCACTTCGGCTTGTTTATTTTGTAGGCTTTGACTGAGTTTATCGAGTTTAGGAAACAGCTCATAAATGATGTTAATAGCGCTACTTACAGCAATCGCAGTAGGGATCACATCATTTGAGCTTTGTCCCATGTTCACATCATCATTGGGGTGAACGGTTTCGCCTGCAAATTGGCTCGCCAGCGTTGCAATGACTTCATTGGCATTCATATTTGAGCTAGTGCCTGAGCCTGTCTGAAATACATCAACAGGAAACTCTGAAAAATGTTTACCATCGATGACCTCTTGGCATGCTTGCTCAATGGCTTTGGCTTTACCTTGGTTCAAATGGCCTAAAGCAGCATTACTTTGAGCGGCAGCTTGCTTAATGTAGGCGAGGGCGGTGATAAATTGCTTAGGCATGGCTAAGCCACTAATTTGAAAATTGTTGATAGCGCGTTGCGTTTGAGCTTGATACAACGCATTGGCAGGGACTTGTAGCTCACCCATGCTATCTGATTCGGTTCTAAATTGGCTCATAAACACTCCTAAATCGGGTTAAATTCTTGGCTGAGAAGGCACGCTTCTCGCTCCAAACTGAAATACTTTTCAATACAGTTATGAGTTTTGTAGTAACGCTTTAGCGCAAGTTGCGGTTTATAAAGCTGAGCCAAACATTGTTTACGAATTGCATTATGCACTAATGAATCACACATCTTTTCAAGTAGTTCATGAAAGGTGCGTCTTAGATACAGCTCTTGCAAAATAAAGTTGTGATGCTTTTCGTAATAGCGTGCAATGTTTAAACCCGCTTCAACATAGTTAGCAACAAGCGCAGGGGCATGTAACCCAGGTCTTTGGCAAACACATTTCATTTGCCGCTGATAATGGAGCATAGCATTGTGAGAGTGCATAGAAAAACCGATTAACTGTAATGATAATTGTTATCATTACAGTTAATCGGTTTTAGTGCAAGTCTTATATAATGAAGCTAAGACTGAATGGATTAACTGTGTGTGATTAATTGTAGCCGAGAATAAAAATCTGGTCTGTTTCATGTTTTTTCGGCGCCTGTACATTTTCTTTGTTACATTGAGAAAGAAGATCGATCACGGTTGCTCTGTCGTCACAACTTGTTAAGGCGGCTTTTTCGCTTTCAGCTCGTTCGCTGGCTGCAAGTGCTGCATCTACAGCGGTGTAGGGTGAGATATACATAATATTGCTCCTATTGATTAATTCACTTAAGAAATAGCATAAGCTGTACCAATATTGATCAATAAATTTAACTAGTTGAA
Organism: Pseudoalteromonas sp. bablab_jr010; assembly: GCF_016464105.1. Classification (NCBI taxonomy): domain Bacteria; kingdom Pseudomonadati; phylum Pseudomonadota; class Gammaproteobacteria; order Alteromonadales; family Pseudoalteromonadaceae; genus Pseudoalteromonas; species Pseudoalteromonas sp. bablab_jr010. The sequence goes on from NZ_JACDWV010000160.1 coordinate 9,860, forward strand.
AATAATGGTTTTATATTTTTAACTAATAAATTCACCGCGACTTTATTATTTATTTTTGCTTTACTGTTGTGCACTAATTACCAAACATGGTGCACTAATTTGTATGGATAAACCCTTCTCTCAAGCCTGTGAAAACAACAAATTACCTATTTTAAACGTATTAGAAGCGTTCTTTTCTGATGTGACGGACGTATTAGAAGTCGGCTCAGGTACTGGGCAACATAGTGTGCATTTTGCAACGCATTTAGCACATTTGCAGTGGCATTGTAGCGATCGCGAGGTTAATCACCCGGGGATTTTACAATGGCATCAAGAAGCTGATTTAACTAACTTGCATGCGCCACTCATACTCGACCTTAATGATCCTTGGCCGATTGAAACAGTGAATGCCATTTTCACTGCGAATACAATGCACATTATTAGCTGGTCACTGGTGGATCGCTTTTTCCAAGGTGTAGCAAAATACTTAGCGCCTAAAGGTAAATTGTGTATTTATGGACCATTCAAGTACCAAGGTAAGTATACCAGTGCCAGTAATGCTGAATTCGATGCGTTTTTAAAACAGCAAGATGCACATAGTGCAATCCGTGATTTTGAAGCGATTTGCCAACTTGCAGAGCAAGCTGGCTTAACCTTTGTTGAAGATGTGCAAATGCCAGCGAATAACCAATTATTGCTGTTTAAAAGGCAGTAAGCTTTCGCATTGGTCTTTATAGAGCGCTATATGTTGGCGTTCTCTAGTAATAAAATCACTAATGGCAGCTGCAAACTCAGTGTGTTGAATATGATGCAGTGAATAGGTATTTACGGGCTTAAAACCGCGACTTATTTTATGCTCACCTTGCGCGCCAGAATGGAACTGCTTAAGTTTGTTGGTAATACAGTACTCAATACCTTGGTAATAGCAAAGCTCAAAGTGCAAACTATCAAGCTCATAGTTCGTTCCCCAGTATCGACCATAAAAACAATTCTGATCTTTAAAACTGAGTGTGGCGGCAATCACCTCTCCTTGATACTTAGCGAACATTAACACCAGTTTGTCGGCCATGCTTTGCTGTAATAGCTCAAAAAAGGCGGTATTCAAATAACCATTGTGGCCCGAGCGCTTCAAATAGGTTTGGCGGTAAAAATGACTAAATTGCTGCATGTGCTGTTTGCTGATGTCAGCACCTTCGAGCCATTCTACGGTTATCTGTTGTTCAGTTATTTTTGCGCGTTCTTTTTTGAGCGATTTACGTTTTCTTGCGATGAGTGAAGCTAAAAAGTCCTCAAAGTCATTATAGCCTTCATTAAACCACTGAAACTGCACGCCATGACGTTGCATTACGGTGTTGCTAGTTAATGCAGTCGCTTGTTGCTGGTGGCAAAAATTTATATGCCAACCTGACCAGTCTAATTGCGCTGCTGTTGCTGTGAGTATGTGCTGAATGTACGCATAGACTTCAGCGGGCTTATTGTGATTTATACTAATTCGTTGCCCTGCAATAGGTGTGAATGGTACGCCACACAGCCATTTGGGGTAATACTCTAAGCCATGTTGTTGATAGGCTTCAGCCCAAGCCCAGTCAAATACATATTCACCATAAGAGTGGTGTTTTAGATACCCGGGTAGTAAGGCTATAACCTGTTCTTGCTGGTAAATTGCTAGGTGCATGGGTTGCCAGCCCGACGCTTCACTCACACAGCCTGTTTGCTCTAAAGCCGTTAAAAAAGCGTGATCAGTAAAGGGTGTATCATCGAAAAATGACTGCCATAGAGTGGCATCAATCTCGCTTATTTGATTAAACCAGCGGTGGCTAAACTTACTCATTGTGCAGCCGATTCAATATCTTTGATAAAATCGTTGATATGCATAGCAAGCTTATCGAAATAAGGGTTAAACGTGAGTCGTGCAAAGGGCTTGTGCGCTTGTAAATTTTCGGCTGTGCGTTCACCCATCACAACGTCTTTTTGGTATTTGCAGGCTGTATAAAGCGTGTCGTCATCTAAGTAGCTGCCGCAATTGCGATACAATGCTGTGCGACCGTAGTAAGGGTTGCTGGGTTTATTAACAATACCAATATGTGACATTCCTTTGATTTTTTTACAGTCATCGGTGTTGCAGTCATCACGAATTATTTGGTAATCAACTGGAAAGCTAGCTGGGATGTTATTGTCATCACCATAGTATACAAGCCGATCAAGCAGGTTATTCTTGCGCGTTTTTGGGTCGTGCAGCTTAGTTAAAATTTTAAAGGTCGCTTGGTTATCTATTGTGGTGTCAACATCACTAAAGGTGCTAAATATCGCTACATTAGGGAGGTGGCGATGACGTAGCTCATCAAGGCTAATACGGCTCATTGCTTCGTGACTAGCTGAGGCTGCACTAAATGGAAACGACTCATACTTGGCAAAATCAAGGTCCGCGTCTTTATCAATCCAATTCACAAATGGAATCGCATCGACCCATTTCGCTAGCCAACCGTTTTTATTGTGTGGCTCGCTTGCGGGTGAAAACAACATAGCAGCCGTAATTTTATTATCGACTGGGCCTTGAGTTAAGTAATCAATAACCAGTGCAGCACCGGTTGAGTAGCCCCCTAATATCACCTGATCAAAGTCTTTTAATGTGCGCTCAATGGCATACACGCTAGCCTTTTGCCAATCATCGGCATCGATGTCTCTAAGTGCTGCAGGAGCGGTACCATGCCCAGGGAGTAAAATTGTGCGTACCGTATACCCTTGTTGATAATACACTTGTGCAAGGTCGTGATAGGTAAAGGGTGAGTCGGTTAAACCGTGGATCAAGAGCACCGCTTTACGGCTATCGGCCTGTTTGAGTTCAAATGGGCTTATTAAATCAGCAACAGTTGCGTTAGCTGGTCGAGCGCCTTGTGCAACAAGTTGCTGATAGGTGTCTGTGTAAACAGGGCATGGCAAATTAGCACGCGGGTTTTCGCTACTAATTTGCAGGTAAGCAGCGGTTAAATAGTCATTAAATGCTTGCTCGATATTATAGCTAAAGGTGCTATGAGTGCGTGGCAATGGCTCTCTAAACAGCCCTTCGCGCTTACTTTTCATCATCAGTTCTTGGTCTTCAAGCTGAGTAAGGCAGGTTTGTTGCTGCGCCATTAATGAGCTGCTAAATAGCCCACTGATGGCCCAAGAGATAGCAACTAAGTTGATGAATTTCATATTTTAAGCATCCTTATAAAGCCTGTTTTTAGCTTATCGAGTTATGTTTTATTTGCAAGCAAGGTGCGTCAAGCGAGCGGTAAATGACGCTTAGTGAACGCTTGTTTTAAAACCACTGTCGACTCGATGTTAGCAATACAATCAATACTACCTAATTTATGTTTCACAAAGCTTTCATAGCTTTCTAAGTCAGCGGCAACGATCTTCAGCAAGTAATCATAACTGCCTGAAATAACAGAGCACTCAAGCACATGTTCTAGCTTCTCAACCTGCTGTTCAAATTGCTCAGCAGCGGCAACAGAGTTCTGGTTTAAGCGAACAAAGGCATACACAGACACATTTAAATCAACGGCTTTAGGATTGATGGCAGCATGGTAACCACTGATCACATTTGCTGATTCGAGCTTTTTAATGCGGCGAAGGCAAGGGGTATCTGACAGGCTAACAGACTGGGCCAGCTCCGAGACAGAAGTTCTCGCATTATCCTGTAAAGCATTAAGTAATTGTTGGTCTTTTTTATCTAATTTCATTTTTATTTGAGTGATTTTCACTAATCTAGATGGATTCTAGTCTATATTTTGGCGATTAGCACTCATTGAACTCTGTTAACATTATCGCAATATAATTATTTTGGAATGAGCCTGTGACTGAGAACACCAAGGCATTTGATAGCTGGCTTCGCACCCGTTTTGTTGAGATCAACAGCGAATTAGAAGAACTATATTGGCAACAAGACGATAAAGCGAATGTAGAGGGTGTCGGTGAGCACCTTAAACGTCAATTAGAGCAAGAGGGTAATGAGCATATTCGTGCTTTACTGGCTGAGGGTAATACCGATGAAGGCTTTGATAGCGCCTTCGATTTATTAGGCAATGTTGGCTTGTATATGGCGGCATGCCGTCGACATGAAATCACTGAGCCTTCTCGTGAAACAAGTTCACCGCTTGTTGAAGCCTCTGCGTTGGCAATGCACATTGGTGCATCTATTGGTGTAACCCCGCGTTTTGCAACGGCGCATTTAACCACCCACAATAAAGCGGTTGATGGTTTGTATAAGCGCTTTACTGACCTTGAAGATGAGAAAATCTTTGTCGATTACAACACTAAGGGCATTTTAGCGTATAAGCGAGCGGCAGATGCTTTATTAAAAATTCAGCCATTAGGGATATCGCACCCTATCACGGCAGATTTACTGGCAGTAGCAAAACAAGCGCTGCTTGATGTGATTGAGTCGAACAATACGCTATACAACAAGCTCGATACAGATCGATTTTTCTATTGTGTACGTCCGTATTACAAGCCGTATCGAGTAGGTAAAGAGGTATATCGAGGTGCGAACGCCGGTGATTTTGCGGGCATAAATGTCATCGATTTATTGCTTGGTCTTTGTTTTGCTAATGAACCTAGTTACTCGCAAATGCTGGTGGATAAATTCTTGTATATGATGCCTGAAGATCAGCAGATCCTGCGTGAAAGCATGCGTATGACAAGTATTATGGATGACTTCTTAGCTGCAGAAGCTGAGCGCGATAGTGAATGGTTACAAACTAACTTAAAGCTGTTCATTCAAGTGTGTAAACTGCATGGTGATACTGCCATTGGCCACCATAATCAATTGGTCAGTAAATACATTGCGCAGCCTTCACAGCAAATGCAGCAACAACATATGGATAAAGTCACAGCCAGTGGGCCGCCTTTGCATGTGTTACTAAACTCACTAGAGCAATTGCGTGATCGCCGTGCGGCAGCAAAGCGGGATGATATTCGCACCCGTTTCGATGACTTAACTAAATTAAAACAGTGGATTAAGTAATGAACAAAAACGATTTTGTAATTCCACAAGGCAGCTATTTGCTTAACCACTCTGTGGGGCGACCATTAAAATCTGCTGAGCAGCATTTTCATCAGCAGTTTTTTGCCGCTTGGCAAAATGAAAATAAAGAGCCATGGCAACAGTGGTTGCAAGGTGTAGAGGCGTTTACGAGTAGTCTCGCTAAATTATTTAACTCGCATAGTGAGTTGTTTTGTCCACAAGTTAACTTATCGAGTGGTTTAACCAAGCTTTTGATGTCGCACCCGCGACTTCAACAGGAAAATTGCAAAGTGTTGATGGCAGAAAGTGATTTTCCAAGCATGGGTTTTGCAATGCAAAAAGCCCTACCTGAAAGTGCTGAAATCGTGTTTATTGATAAGCATGAAGACTTAACCGATGCGCAGATTTGGCAGTTATATTTAGCGAATAATGATATTGATTTAGTCTTTATTAGCCATGTTTATTCAAACACGGGTCAGCAAGCGCCTATTCATGAAATTATAAATATCGCGAAACAACACAACACATTGAGCTTACTTGATGTTGCACAGTCTGCGGGCATTTTAGAGGTCGACTTAACTAAGCTTGATGCCGATTTTATGTTGGGCTCGAGTGTCAAATGGCTATGTGGTGGACCGGGCGCTGCTTATTTATGGGTTAACCGCAAGCAGCTATCACTTTGTCAGCCACAAGATGTTGGCTGGTTTTCTCATCAAAATCCGTTTGAGTTTGATATTAAGCACTTTGCTTATCATCAAACCGCGTTGCGCTTTTGGGGCGGTACCCCTTCAGTTGCACCTTATATTTTGGCTTCGCATAGTATTAATTACTTTGCTGATCTTGGTATTGAGAAAGTACGCGCTCATAACTTAGCAATGCTCGCGCAGTTTCATGATCAATTAGCTGATTATATGCGCTCACCCATACAGGCTGACAAATGCTCTGGTACGGCTATTATGCATTTTGGCGAGCAACAAGCGGCTGTTAAAGCTGCGCTTGAGGCTGCGAATATTGCGGTTGATGAACGCCACTTAGGCTTAAGAGTCTCTGCTCATATTTATAATGATCAGCAGGATATTGATAAATTTATCAAGACTGTGAAAAGGGCCTTATACCAACGCGCTTAATTAAGTGTTATTGCGAGTTGGTATTACGTTAAGAGCTTGTCGAGCCTTTGCTTTGGCAGAACGCCAGTGCGTCATTGGTTTTTCGGGGACCAGCGCTAAAATTTGCTCAAAGTCGATGTCATCAATACTAACTTCGTTACTGTGGGCAAACATAATTCGTTTTGGTTGCAGCGCTTTTAGCATCAACAAAGAGTTTAAATACAGCTTTGGGTAAAAAACAGGAAAGGGTGGTACTAGCTGCCCTTTTACTTTTACCAATAAATCAGCAATGTAAATTCGCTCGCTAGGAATATGATACAGACTAATATCTCGGTCTGTATGACCTGGGCTATGCAGTGCTTGCCAATCGTCAAAGCCCGGTAGGGTTGCATCTGTGGCAAGGTAATAATCTGCATCTAAATGGCGGCTGTACCAAAGATTGTGGCGTTTTTTATTTAACCTACCGGCGACCCACCAAGCCAAAGCGATATCGGTTAGATGCATTAAAAAACCATCAATGCCTCTATACCATTGCCCAGGGGCGTTCGACGTAGCTATTTTGCCACCGCTTAATTTTCTTAATGCATGCGCTCCACCGGCATGATCGGGGTGCATATGGGTGACTACTATCAGTTTTAAGTCTGTAATGGGGCGCTTGAGTTGCTCGGTAATATAGTCAAATACTGTATCAACATCAGCACGGCAACACCCATCAAGCAGCATCAATTTATCTGGATATTCAACTAAATAGATATTTTGAATATAACCTTCGAGCGTATGAATTTGCAAAACGATTGACCCCTAAACTAAATCAGCAAATGTTGTTATATCATGTCTGACCAGTTTTAGTAAGTTAAGCTAATTGGACTCTGTGCCTCGCTCTTTGAGCTGCTTTTTGTTTTCTTCTAACTGTGCTACCTGTTTTTCGAGGATGCTGATTTGGCTCTTATAGTAAGCGTTAATACGCTCACTTTGTTTGCTGATAGCATCATCAATAGACGCTGCGCCTAATCTGTTTGCGGCATCTTGCGTCATATTATTGAGTTTACCAATGCGCTCACTTTGTTGTTTTTGTAGCTCTTTGATCTCTAACTGAAGGCGGGCTATTTCGCGATCGGCTTTCTGGATGTTTAAATAATCTTCAACACTTAAGTCTGCAGGCTTTTGCGGATTTGGCGGCTGCTCTGTGGCTGGGGGTTGGTTACTTGCGGGTGGTGGTGCAATTTTTACTATTGCTGCATCTTTACCACAAGGCTGCTCTGTAAAGGTGGCAACCCCGTCAATCATGCACTTATAAATAGTGGCTTGACTGTTGGTGCTGGCAAATAGAGCAAGCGTAAAAAATGCAAAACGAAACATAGCATCACTTTGTGTAGCAAATAGATACTTAGCATGCATGAAATATAATGAGGAGTGCAAGTTTTCGGACATAAAAAAACCGCTAAAAAGCGGTTTTTAATAATAAAATGGTGGAGAAGGAGGGATTCGAACCCTCGATAGAGCTACAAACCCTATACTCCCTTAGCAGGGGAGCGCCTTCGGCCACTCGGCCACCTCTCCAGCGCATAATTCTGATTGTAATTTGCTGAAATAAATCAACAAATAAAAATAAGTGGTGGAGAGATAGGGATTTGAACCCTAGAGGGGCTACAAACCCCTGCCGGTTTTCAAGACCGGTGCATTCGACCACTCTGCCATCTCTCCACATCGTGATGCGAGAATAATACTTAGCTGAATCGGCTGTGTAAATAGGAAAAAGTTTGTTTGCTTGTTTTTTGAGCGTAAAGAGGGTGTTTTTTGTAAAAAGGTTTAATTATTTGCTGTTTTTAACTTAAAAGAAGGGGGGTTGGGGCAGTAAACGGAGGAGCTAAAGAAGGATCTTCGTTAGTGGTTGGGTGTTTACTGCACCGATAAAGTAACCATGGTTGGGGATTACTTGTGTTGTACTGCGCCGCCAAGAGCTAACTTTTTGCCGTAGCGATTTAGTTTTGCCAACATTTTTGCTTTGCGGTTTGTTGGTTTTACGGCAACATGAGTTGCAGCGTTTTGGTTTAATGTATTAATTGGGTTCATTACTTTGCTCCGGGTTGTGTTTGGTTGAAAACGTGAGTATTTTGCAATCAAACTGAACAAAAATAAAACGATAAAAATTGAGTCTGTCGGATAACTTTTTCTAATCCGAAAGTCTTTTATTAACATGGGGTTAAGTTTTTAAATACACATTGCGCTGCATGCTTATGCAATTGTGTTTGCGTTTAAGTATAAGTAAATAAAGGTTTTTAGCTTTTGGTGTTTTTATTTATGCGTTTTTAGAGTGAGAAAGTGACTAATTATTCAGATTAATATAATTTGAACGAGCGTGGTGTTTTTGCCATGTAAGAAAAGAAGTAACCGTTGATGTTGATAATAATAAAGCCAAGTGACAAAAAAAATCATAAAAACAGTGTTGATTGGCTACTAAAAGAATGTAAAAAAAGACAGATTGAGCCTGAATTGTATTTAACCACAGGCAAGTTTGAGAATGATTGCGCTGATATTACGCATTTGGCTAAAAACCAGAGTCAAGTTGTGGTGATTGGTGGTGATGGGACGCTGCATTTAGCTGTTAATGCATTAATGTCGAGTCGCTGTTCTATCGCGTTAATTCCAGCAGGCACAGGAAATGATTTTGCGCGTGGCTTTACGTGTAAAAAACAGGCTTGGTATGAGGCTGTTTTTAATAGCCGTACAGAATTAATCGATGTTGGACAAATCAATCAGCGCTATTTTATTAATGTGGCGGGAATAGGGTTTGACGCTGAAGTCGTGACGCAACTAAATAAAGCCGGAAGTTTCAGCTCGTTTGGCTACACTTGGCAGGGCATCAAACAGCTATTTTCATTTCGGGCACGCTCACTTAAGGGGGAGTTTAATGGTAAAGCACTCAACTACAGTAATTTAGCGACGATTTTTGCTAATCATCATTACTTTGGTGGTGGCTTAAAAATTGCCCCTCGGGCAAAGTTAAATGATGGTCAGCTTGATTGCTACTGCATGCCAGCTGGCGGTTTATTGAAAAACCTGATCAGCTTTTTGTATTTACTGCTCGTAAAGCATCATAGTTTGCACGCGCTGGAATATACCCAGTTAACGACTGCCGAGATCACCACGAAAGGACTGGCTATAGAAGCCGATGGTGAGCTCGTTGGTTTTACTCCGGCTAAAGTTAAGGTTCACAAACAAGCACTTCGTTTTCATGTGCCATAAAAAAGCGCCGGCAAAATTTGCCAGCGCTTGGTGTTAGAGGCGACATAGTCACTTCTAACTGGGGACGGAGCTTTTTTGCTGCAGATTACGTGCAGCAAAAAATGCTTTAATTTGTCGAGTTGGAGTCAGCACGATAGCATTACCGAATAACACTAGGCTAAAACCCATAAAGGTATTTGCTTGCCATTCAAATCCTTCAAATAAGGTACTTAAGACCACTGCAACCAGTGGGAATAATACGATTACATAGCTTGCTCGCTCAGGGCCGATATTTTTAAGTAGCGCGAAGTAACAAGCAAATGCGATTACGGTACCAAATACTGCTAAATAGAAGAGCGATACCCAATAGCTGGTTGGGGCATTCAATGTCAGCTCAACGTCGCTTACTAAAACATAAGCTGCTAGCCCTAAAGCGCTGTATAACATACCCCAGGCATTGCCTTGAAGTACGCCAATATTACGCTGAGAGTTTCGAACACTGACCATATTCCCCAATGAAGCCACAAAGGTCCCAGACAGCGCAAGTAGTAACCCGACCAACGCACCATTACTCAAGTCGAATTGCTGAATTTGTGGCCAAAACAAGCTGGAAATACCCATTACACCGAGTAAAGCACCAAAGTAAATTCGTTTCGCAATTGGTTTTGCGAAGAACAAGCGGGTGTTAATAATGTTCATTAATAGCAACATCGAAAAGGCAATTGAGGCCATTGCTGAGGTGAGATAGTTCTGCGCCCAATACAGCACTAAATAATTTAAACCAAAGTTAAATAAAGCCAATAATGCAAAAAACCCGTGATCGCGCAGTGAATATTGCATAGGGAGTTTTTTTACCAGCACAAAGGCCCACATTAAAATGGCTGCAATGGCAAAGCGATAAAATAAAGAGACCTCAACAGCAACATCACCCAGTTGAAACTCAATAGCTAGCCAAGTCGATCCCCAGATCAGTACTGTAGCAAGGTAAAGAGCGGCGCTTTTCATAGTTAGTACCCAAAAATTGAAAGTATGTTCATTTTAATCCTCTTCTGTATACTTAACATATACAGAAAACTAGAAATGCAACCTATACAGTTTGGTGGGCTATGTCACAAGTTATCAGTCGTAGTAACAGTGAGTTCTTATATCAACAAGTTATTCAGCTAGTTAGAGATCTTTGCTTGCAAGGTTCGTTATTACCGGGTGAAAAGTTACCTTCGCTCAGAAAAATGGCAGACAAGCTCAACATCAGTATTCCTACTGTAAAGCAAGCGTATCAATTACTTGAAGGGCAAGGGCTGATCGAAGCCAGAGAAAAGTCAGGGTACTTTTTAAAGTCATCACAGTTAAATCAGTCTCGACCAAAGCGAGTTAGGCTCAGTCGAGAGCCTACCACAGTCAATAAGCAAGGCTTGATTGAGCAAGTCTACAGCGCTATCCACAAAGCTAATGTGGTGCCATTTGGTATCGCCAACCCTGTGGCTGCTGCACCGACAGATAAAGCACTGGCACGAACAATGCGCCGAGTCATGACATTAGCTGGCGCATCGGCAATTAATTACGGGCCGATGGATGGCTTTGCGCCACTTAAAAAACAACTCATTCATCGCTATCTGGACTTTGGTATTGGGGTTGATAGCGATGAATTAGTGATCACCAATGGTGCTCAAGAGGCGCTGGCGATTGCCCTTAAGTGTGTCGCTAAACCCGGTGATGTTATTGCTATCGAGTCGCCTTGTTATTTTGGCATTATCGAATTAATTGAAAGCTTAGGTTTAAAGGCACTGGAAATACCGCTGTGCCCCGATGAAGGAATATGGCTAGATGACTTGGCTCAAGCACTCGATGAACATGATATAAAAGCCTGTGTGTTTTCAACCTCATTAAATAACCCAGTTGGCAGTTTTATGCCTGATGCCAAGCGTGAGCAATTAGTGGCACTTTTAGAGCAGCGTGACGTGGTGCTTATTGAGGATGATGTTTATGGCGACTTACATTTTACGGCAAAGCGCGCCACGCCTGCACAAGCTTATTCAAAAAAGGGCTTAGTGATCACCTGCGCGTCGTTTTCAAAAACAGCCGCACCTAGTTACCGCATTGGTTGGATCATTGCCGGTAAGTTTGCAGAACAAGCAAGGCGACACAAACGCGCGCTTAGTTGCTCTGCGCCACTTATAAACCAGTGGACCTTGTATGAGTTTATAGCTAGCGGTGAGTACGACCGTAACATTCGTTTGCTTAGACAGCGCTTAAGTACCAATAAAGAACGTATGATTTGGTGCCTGCAGCAATATATGCCAAGTTGTGCGCGTATAAGTAACCCGCAAGGGGGCTGTGTTATCTGGGTTGACCTTGGTAGCCAATATGATGCGGTAAAGTTATTTCATCTGGCACTAGAGGCGGGGATCAGTATTACTCCGGGGTTGATATTCTCAGCGGGTAAAAAGTACCGTAGCTGTTTTCGTTTAAGTTATGGCTTGCCTTGGTCTGAGAGTTTAGAGCAGGCGATTAAAACGTTATCGCAGCTGACTGTGCTGGCCAAAAAATAAAAAAGCGCAGAGCAAGCTCTGCGCGAAAGGACCAAGTGTTTTGGTTCAGGGATGTTAATTCATTACTCTGCGTTCTGTTTGAAAGTAAATAGTTGATACTCTTTTAGTTCTGGTACTAGCACCACTAACTTTTGCTCTTTATGAGCGATATCAGCAAAGCTGCCGCATAATGCATCTGCTCGTTCTTCAAGTTGAGCTGCCTGTGTTTCTACGCGTGCTTCTATTTGTGCGCCCATGTTTTCCATACGTTGCTCAAACTCATCCATGTCGCCACCTGAACCTAAAAGCTCAGAACCTAGCGCAATTAAAATGCTGCCCATCGATTGCATCATGGCTGACTCGACAGCCGATTCAATTTGCTCATCAAACTGGTCTTCAAAGTTTTGGCCAAATTTTTCGAAATTTTGCTGACCCATGGTAAACGCACCTTGCTGATAGAAGGCGTTTTGCACTTCTACACTGATATCGTCCATTAATTCTGAAATGTCGCTTAGGCCATCAATATTGAAAGCATTTGATACTTCTTCGATGGCCACACCTGCTATTTTTACGCCATCAAGTGCGATATTTGCTACTTCAGGAAGTTGGCTGCGTAAGCTGTCTGAGTAATCTGCAATTGCTTGCTGTTGTGAAGCATCAAGCGACACGCTTTGACCATCGATATATAAAGTGTGTTGATCGATGATTTTCATAGTGCGATTATCGGCTGTGTATACTTCTAACTCGCTTGGTGTGATGCGTACATCATTTATAAATTCAACATCACACTGCTCACCGCTGAATGAAATATTTGTATCATTATCGTTATGAGCCATTGCGCTGGTAGCGATAAATAAAGAACTTACTAACAATAACTTTTTCATTTTTTTCTTTCCTGTTTGAAATGACACAAATACATAATCAAATTGAATGCCATAATTTATAAGTTCAATTAATTCAATGGTTTGATGTGTTTTTATGATTTTTTGAAAATTGCGGTCAATAATTTTTTAACCACTTTTTAGTCAAATTAACTAAAAAATACACATGCATAAATGACTCTTATCGAAACGATAAAAAACTCTCACTTTTCAGAAATCAAATTTAGCGCTATTTATTCACAATATTGACATATGACCTATTTAGCATGGGTGTATGGCTTTATTTTGGTGGTTTTTTAGATACTAAATTACTACTGAGCTTTTTAATCTTTGCCAATTCATCGAGCAAATTTTAATCTCAAGAATTGGTCTCAAACACTTTATGGAGTGGGTTGTGGGTAAGACATTTAGTTATGACGCGCTAGATGACGATTTTGTTGAAGACGAGTACGAAATGGTCGGGCGTAATCAACACGACAAGAAAAAGCAACGCGTTAAGAAGAAGTTGGAAGACTATCTTGAACAAAAACGCTTGCGTAGAAACTTAGGCGATGACGACTTTGACGAGTACTTGAACGACTAAGCATAAATTTAGGTAAAGAGGCAATTTGCCTCTTTATTGCTTTTAGACTTTGTTATTTGCCCAGTGCAGCAGCGATGTCTGATTCGAGCTGTTCAGGCTTTGTGAGTGGCGCATATCGCTTAATTGCTTTGCCATCTTTACCAATTAAAAATTTGGTGAAGTTCCATTTTATTTTGCGGGTGATAAACCCCGGTAACTCTGATTTTAGGTATCTAAAAACAGGGTGAGCATGTTCGCCATTCACATCGACTTTGCTCATCATTAAAAAGCTAACGCCGTAGTTAATGAGGCAGCCTTCTTTAATTTCCTTCGCGTCCCCAGGCTCTTGTTTACCAAATTGGTTACAAGGAAAACCAATTATTACTAAGCCTTGCTCATGATACTTTTCATGCAGTGCTTGTAAGCCTTCATATTGTGGAGTGAAGCCACATTTACTTGCAGTGTTTACAACAAGTACGACCTTGTTTTCAAAATCAGAAAAGTCAACGGATTGGCCTTGTAGGCTGGTAGCTGAGAGTTGGTGAAATTCGCTCATAGTGATAACTTTTTATTATTGTTGCATTGATTCTAACTTGCTTGGCATTTTTCTAAAAGGGTAAATTTTAATCAGCGGCTTTTCTTACTTGGGGATAAGCATAGCAGCTAACTTAAAATTATAAATAATCCCATTCCTGCCAGTGTTGTGTAGTATATGTTATGTGTTTTATAGGCCACGATAACAGACACAACAGCAGCACTTAGGTAAGGATTTTGCCAATCTAGATTTATCCCTTCGTCATTAATAAACACAATGGGCACCCAAATTGCGGTGAGTACGGCAGGGGCGCTAAAACTTAAAAATTGCTGCATTTTCGGGCCAACTTTAAATGGTAATGCGCGGTGTAAAAATAAGTAACGTGTGAAGAAGGTGATACACGCCATTAATAAAATGGTGATCATCATTGTGTATGCTCCTCTTTTGCTTGCCAGCGACTAATTAGATAACCCACGGTCATAGCGATAAGAGCCGCGGTGACAAGCCAAAGTTGAAAGCCCTGACTTTTTAATAGCGTTGCAACAACGCCTGCGGTGATCACAGTAGCCAGTGTTGCAAAGTTCTTTACACCCGGAATAACTAAAGCAATAAACGTGGCAGCGATGGCAAAATCAAGACCTAGGTGTGTTAAATCGGGAAGGAGGCTTCCTGCGACAATACCTAGCAAGGTCCAGATATTCCATGCAATATAAAAACTAAAACCGGCACTGAGTGCATAAATAAGGCGTACTTTCGTTCGGTACGCTTTGCGATGGTGCGAAAAAGCAAATAATTCATCGGTTAGTACAAAACTCACTGGCAGTCGCCAACGAAAGGGTTGATCTATGACTTTGTGGCGAATAGCTAAACCATATAAAAAGTGCCGTGAGCTAATAATGAGTGTGGTAAATAAAATAGTTAAAAGCGGCGTATTGCCGGCCATTAATTCAATCGCAACGAGCTGTGCTGAACCTGCAAATACCAACAACGACATAGCTTGTGTTTCTAGGGCACTGAAGCCATTTTGAACTGCTAACGAGCCACATAAAATTCCCCAAGGTAACACCGCAAGGCATAAGGGGAGCATGTCGAAAAAACCTTTTAGTAAGGCTCTTATTGTTGATTTATGCATCTTATCGCTCATGTTTGTTGTTATGGCTCAGATCAAAACAGCTGAAATAGAGGTGTGTCAAAATAACTGAAGTTTGCAATAATGTATAGCCGAGCCTGTTGCTGAAATCATTAGCATCTTTTAAAGGGAAAGTTACAATGTCAAAAGTTAAAGTATGGGATGGCTTTATAAGAAGCTTCCATTGGTTATTAGTTGCCGCCATCGCAACCCTCTATTTTAGTGCTGAAGAAGGTATGTTGGAGCTGCATTTTACTGCAGGCTACTTCACTCTAGCGCTTATTATTACACGTCTTGTTTGGGGTATTATTGGTAGTAAAACGGCAAAGCTCTCTGCACTTATTCACTCTCCTGTTGCTGCAATTAAGTCATTTACAAGCAATGAACATAAAGCGGGTCATGGCGCGGCGGGTAGTTATATGGTGATAGCCTTTTTTGCGCTACTCATCGTACAGTTAACCTCTGGCTTAATGACCAGTGACGATATTTTAACGGATGGCCCGCTGGTGGCGCATGTATCCTCAGATACCGTAGAGTTTGCCGGTTGGCTCCATCATTTAAACTTTGACATCTTGTTGTATGCCATTGTGTTGCATGTATTAGCGATTGTGATTTACCGCATTAAGGGAAAAAACTTAGTGAAACCTATGCTAACGGGTAATAGTGAGCAAGTTGCGGTTACTGAGCCTGTTACTAAATCACCGTTGATAGCTTTTGTTATTTTTGCAGTGTGCTTAGTGGTGCTATTTACGACTTGGGGTGCAGAGCCGCTCAGCTATTTGCTTGGATAGGTAATCTAATACCAATCCGCAATAATACTTAATCATTTTGAGGGATAAAACCTGTCGCTACCTGCGTTAAAAATTTCTGATTTAGAACAAACTAAATAACGAAATTTTTGCCTTGCTATCAACGAGGTTCTATTGCCTCAAAATAGACCACTTAATTAAGCGAATTGGTATAAGACATTAAAAAAGGCGCTAATAAGCGCCTTTTTAGTTTAAGTTTTTAACTAGTCTTTGAAAGACTTATGGCAATCTTTACAGCCTTTAGCCCAAGCGCCAAATGCTTTACCAATTACTTTTTTATCGCCACTTTGCGCTGCAATTGCTAGCTCATCAGCATATTGTTGGAAAGCAACTGCTTTTTTCATAAAGGTTTCGTTGTCGCTCCATACAGCTGCAAGTGCAGATGTATCACCCTTGTCAGAACCCGCTACGAAAGCTTCCCAAGGCATTTTAGATAATGCCGCTGCATTGTCGGCACGCTTTTGAAAACGTTCTGCATCAAAAGGTACTTTTCCTTTTAGCATATCGCCCATGTCACCAATTTGTACGCGGATCATTGAAAATGCTGCTTGACGATACTCGATTGCATCGCTTGGCTCTTCAAATACAGAATTTGCTGAAGCGCCTAGTGCCATTGTAGATAGCATTGCGCCTACTACTAATTGTTTTAATTTCATTCCTTTTGCCCCTTAAGATGTCATAAAAGTAAACTAACTGAGTTGTATCTTAGCTCAATATAATATTCAAGTGTATTGCGGTTAATCTTAACTTAAGTTTAATTTAATCATTTATATCTATATCAGCGAAGATCATGCCGCGGCGCATGCTTCTTGTTGCTAAGAAAACCTCGCATAGTAAAGATAAAAATCCACATATCAACAGCGCCATAGCGGCCACAAAGCAGCTAGCAATTGTCACGCTTAAGTTGATCGACTGGATATGCGATAAAAATAGACACATAACCACAGCACACACTAATAAGGCACTGAGTACACTTAAACTAAATGCGATATGTATGCAGCGAGAGCGTTTCAACAGTGCCCTTAGTTCTGTTGTAAGCGACTTATTGAAGTCTTCATCGGTACTGACTTTAAGCTTGCGTTCTAACTGCCGCGCTCGATCGGTAATACGCGCCAAGCGGTTGGAAAGCACGCCTAATGTTGCTGCAATACCGGTAATTAAAAAGACGGGTGCAACAGCAGTTTGAATCACCTTTGCCATGGTAAGAATGTTGATAACTTCTGAATTCATTTGATAGTACTCTATTTATAAGGCTTTCATTTACAAACGTTTACAACCTTTGGTTTTGGGTTTAAGTCTTTGTAAAGAATGGGTTTGTTCTTTCTTTTTCGCTGTTAGCGCAAGGTTGTTGTAATTTATATGTAACTGAGATGTTGTTCTTGTCTGTGTTCCCGTTTTATATTCCCACTGAAACTTTGTTTCAATCACTATTTAGACGATAACATAACATATCCCAGGGGAACCCATGTCTAAGAATATAATAAAAAGAACTGCAGTTGCTTTGGCTGTGACGAGTGCAATGTGCGCTGGTGCACAAGCCAATGACTTTTCTAAATATAATCTTGCCGGCAAAAAATTAATCCAATCGAGCGCGGTAACTAAAAAAGAACAAAAAGTTCGCAGTGAAGCAACAAGCTGGCTTGTAAAACTTAATGCTCCAGCATCTATAAATGCAAAAACAATGGGAGCGGATGTAGCGTCAATTCAAGCGCAAGCTAAAGTAGCACAAGCAAGTGTAGAGCAAGCAATCAACAGCATGGACTTACCTCTTCAGGTCGTTGCTAAAACTTCAACCCTAGTAAGCTCAGTTGTCGTTAATGGCAATAAACGTGATGTTGCTAAGTTACTTTCAAATTCGCAAGTAGAAGATATTTACCCAGTATACGATTATGAATTGCATGTTGCTGACAGCGCTGACTATATTGAAGCGACTCCGCTTGTATCTAATGGTTTAGCAACAGGTGAAGGTGTTCGCGTTGCTGTGCTTGATACAGGTATTGACTACACTCATACTGCTTTTGGTGGTGCGGGTACAGATGAAGCCTATGCGGCAGCTATTGCTGATCCTGCTTCTGTAGATTGGCCTCAAGGCAAGGTATTAGGCGGCTACGATTTTATTAATAATGATGCAGATCCAATTGATGTGACAACTAACCACGGTACTCACGTTTCTCACTCTGTTAATGGTATTGCACCAAATGTAGATTTATTTGTTTACTCAGTATGTGGTGGTGGCTGTCCAGGCCTTGCACAGCTACTCGCGCTTGAAAGCGCTATGGACCCTGATGGAAATGGTGACATTAGTGACCGTGTTGATGTTATCAACATGTCTCTAGGTGGTAATTATGGCGATATTGCCAACGATGCTGTAGGCCTGTTTATTAATCAAGCGGTTAAGCTTGGTACAAACGTTGTTATCTCTGCAGGTAATGATGGCGCATATCCATTCATCGTTGGTGGCCCAAGTACTACAGAAAATGCTCTTTCAGTGGGTGCGATGACTCATCCTACCGGTGAAGAATCAGTTGGTAGTGGTACAATTAATGGTGAAGAAGCAATTGTGCAACCAGCAAGCTTCGGTCCACAAACAGCTTTTACTTTCTCAAGTGATGATATTGAACTGGTATATCCAGATGCAAACCAAACAGCATGTGAAGCCTTTGCAGATGGTGTAGACTTTACTGGCAAGGGCGTTATCATCGACCGCGGTGGTTGTGCATTTACAGTAAAAGTCTTAGCGGCTCAAGATAAAGGCGCTGAGTTTGTAATTATCGCAAATAGCAATGATGATGGTACACCAGCTCCTATGGGGGGGTCTGATCCTGCTGTAACTATCCCTTCTGTAGGCGTGACATTTGCAGCTGGTACTGCACTTAAAGCTGGTGGCGCATTTAACCTTACAGTAGAGCGCCTTGTAACTTCAGGCGCTATTGCTGACTTCACATCGCGTGGCCCTTCAATGGGTGGTCTGTTAAAACCTGAAATTACAGCGCCAGGTGTAAACATTATGACTGCTCACCCAGGCCTTGGTGATGGCTTAACGGGTGCAACAGGTACTTCATTCTCAGGTCCAATAACTGCAGGTGCTGTGAGCTTATTAAAAGAAGCGCTTCCAGAGCGTAACGCGATTGAAATTAAAGCTACGCTAATGAACACTGCAAACCTGAATGTGACTATGGAGCCATTAGCAATCAATCCTGATGCTGAGCTGGCGCCAATTAGTTACATCGGTGCGGGTCTTGTTGATGTCAATAAAGCGGCTAACTTACCAGTTGCTGCCTGGGCTGCAGATACTAAACAAGCAGCACTTTCGTTTGGTTTAGTAAACGCATCAGAAACCGTTGAGCTTACTAAAACAGTTCAAGTTAAGAACTTCTCTAATGAAGATAAAGTGTACACACTTTCTCTTGAACAACGTTATGCAGACGATGTTGAGCGTGGTTCATTCTCACTTGACTATCCAGAGTCAATTACAGTGCCAGCGGGTCAAACTATGTCATTTGACGTGACTGCAACAATTGAGCCTACTACTTTGCCTGAGTGGACATTAACGGATGATAATATTGGTTCACAAGATGCGACAGCTGATTTAACTACCCTAGAACTTGATGGTGCGTTAATCTTCTCTGATGGTAGCGATGAAGCATTCCACCTTGTTTATCACGTATTACCAAAAGCAAATGCAGCAATGAGCTTCACGCCAGTTGTTACAGATAAAGGTGTTGCACATGAAGTGACAAACACAGGTGCTGTAGTACTTGAGCCAGTATTTGCTCCGGCGGTAATGACTGATGATGTTGATGAAGAGCAACGCTTTGATTTAGTTGGTGCGTCAATTGAAACATTTGCAGTATCTGCAGAAATTTGTGAAAGCGGCTATGTAACTCTAACTACACTTGTACTGAACGAAGGAATTACTCACTCTTATGTTGGCGGCTTTATGGCTGACTTCGATATGAACCAAGATGGTGAATACGATATAACCGTACAAAATGGAATGCTGGAATGGTTTTATGAACCAGGTGAGGTAGAGCCAGGAACTGCGATTGCCTTTACTCATGGCTATGGTAGTGGTTCTGGGAAGGTTAGCAATATTTTCCAAATAATTGGTAATAATCACTTAACACTGCAAAGCTGTATTGAAGATTTTGGTTTAACTGCTGATGATATAGGCCGAGCAACTGTAGATGTCCGTTTCCGCACAGAAGAAGCTGTATGGACTCCGATAGCAACAGAAGAAGGTGATGTTGCTATGGGTTCTTATACATTCACAGATGCATCAAACGATCAATATGCATGGATTGAAAATGAAGCAGGAGAAACAGTTAGCTCAATTGAACCTGGAGCTTCAGCAACTTTGTACAATGCAGGTGCAGACTTCATGATCTTATCGGACTCAGGTTCTAAATTGTATACGGCAACACCTGAGTCTGACTTAAATACTCCACCAGTAGTTGCAGATGCTGAATTCTCTGTTGATGAAAATACAGAGAACGGCACAGTAATTGGTACTTTAGAAGCCACTTACGGTGCTGATTTAGCCAGCCCTGTTACAGAGTTCATTGTAATTAGCTCAAGTTCAACGGCTATTTCAGTAACAGCTACAGGTGATGTTGTAGTTATGAATCAAGATGTACTTGATTATGACGCTGGTTTAACGTCAATTGAGCTCGAAGTGGTTGCAACGGATAGATCAGGCAATGTTTCAGAGTCTGCTATGGTAACTGTTACAGTTAATAACCTGGCGGATGAAGCATCTGAGCAGCCTGTCGTTGAAGAACCGAAGAAAAAATCTTCTTCAGGTTCACTAGCGTGGTTAACATTACTTGCTGCACCGTTCGCATTCATGCGTCGTCGTAAGCAAAAGTAATTATTTGAAAAATAAGTGATAAAAGGGAGCTTCGGCTCCCTTTTTACATTGCTTCACAAAGGCTACTTATAAATTCACGGTTAATTACTTATATTAGGGACTTAATAATAAAAATTAATTTAGGATCCCTATGAAAGTTGGCCACTCACTTTGTCTCGCGGCACTCTCTTTAGCTATTTTAACTGCCTGTAATAAAGCTCCTGATGACTCAAATAAAAAAGATACAATAAAACAATCGGGTGCAACTGAGTCGATTCAAATAGCAGCTCCCGTTGCTAAAAAAATACCTCATGAAATGACCATTCATGGTGACACACGTATCGATAACTACTACTGGATGCGTGATGATGAGCGCAAAGATGCCGCTGTTATTGCTCATTTAAATGCTGAAAATGCGTATGTTGAAAGCAAATTGGCACATACTCAAACGCTACAAAACACCCTTTTCGAAGAGCTTAAAGGACGTATTGAAAAGGATGACGATACCGTACCGACAAAAAAAGGGGATTATTATTATTTCTCACAAACGCGTGGTGATGATGAATATCCGGTTTATGTGCGTAGCCAAGATAGTCAAGGAGAGGGTAAGCAAGTTATTTTAAATGTAAATGAGCTTGCTAAAAATCATGATTACTTTGCTGTCACCGGTTTAGCTGTGAGTCCAAATGGCAATTTACTTGCTTACGGTGAAGATACAGTTAGTCGTCGCATTTACACAATTAAAGTTAAAGATTTAACCACAGGTAAAATGCTCACAGAGAGCCTTGAAGGCACGGAAGGTGATGTCGTGTGGGCTAATGACAACAAAACCTTTTACTACATCAAAAAAGACCTACAAACGCTGTTAGGCTACCAAGTATATCGCCATACGCTAGGTACCCCGCAAGCCGACGATGAGCTGGTTTACGAAGAGACAAACACTAGTTATTACACCGGTATCTACAAGAGTAAAGACCAACAAGATATTTATATTAGTCATGGCAGTACTAGTGCGTCGGGTGTCTCGGTTATTGATGCAAATGATGTTAAAGCAATGCCGAAACGTTTTATTGAACGTGAAGCTGGGCTTGAATATGATATTCAAAAATTAGGTGATTGGTATTACATCGTTACCAATTTAAATGCGGTTAACTTCCAACTGATGAAAGTGCACCGTGATAAAGCCCATGATAAAACCAATTGGCAAACGGTTATTGCTGGTCGCGATAAGGTTAAATTTGAGGGTATTGAGTTATTTAACAATCACTTGGTTTATGAAGAACGTGAAATGGGGCAAACCCGTATCACTATTCGTGACCTTCGCAACCAACAAGAGCAAATAGTTGCGTTTAATGATCCAACGTATATGGTTTTTAGCTATGGTAATAGTGAGTTAGATAACCCTAATTTACGTGTTTACTATTCAAGTATGACAACCCCAGGTAGTAGCTACGATATCAACCTCGAAAGTGGCGAAAAAACACTGCTTAAACAGCGTACAGTATTGGGTGATTTCAACCCGAGCAATTACACATCTGAACGCATATATGTAACTGCGCGAGATGGTGTTAATGTTCCAGTGAGCCTTGTTTATCGAAAAGATAAGTTTAAAAAAGATGGCTCTAATCCGCTTATGCAATATGGCTATGGTTCGTATGGTGCGACCATGGATCCAAGCTTTTCTAGTTCACGATTAAGCTTACTCGATCGTGGTTTTGTATTTGCAATTGCACATATCCGTGGCTCGCAGATGTTGGGTCGTCCTTGGTACGAAGACGGCAAGTTACTTCATAAACAAAACACCTTTAATGACTTTGTTGATGTGACTAAATCATTGGCTGCTCAAAAATATGCAGATAAAGATAATGTTTTTGCCATGGGTGGCAGTGCGGGTGGCTTACTAATGGGGGCTGTTGTAAATCAAGCGCCTGAACTTTATAAAGGAGTGATTGCGGCAGTGCCTTTTGTTGATGTGGTCACGACTATGCTAGATGACAGCTTACCACTAACAACAAATGAGTATGACGAGTGGGGTAACCCGAACGATAAAGTCTATTACGATTATATGCTGTCGTATTCGCCGTACGACCAAGTTAAGAAACAGGCTTACCCAAATATGTTAGTCACCACCGGCTTGCATGACTCTCAAGTTCAGTATTTTGAGCCAGCAAAATGGGTTGCTAAGCTGCGTGAATATAAAACCGATGATAACCTATTGCTTTTTAAAACTGACATGGAAGCAGGTCATGGCGGTGCTTCTGGGCGCTTTAAGAGCTTACAAGACACCGCTTTATATTATGCATTTATGCTAGATTTAGCGGGTATCGAAAAATAATAACAACGCAGGCATCCGTGATTAAACGGGTGCCTGCATTGCTAAATTAAAACGAAACTCACTGCCTTTTCCCAAGGTACTGCTGACGTTTATTTCACTATCCATTAGGGTGAGCAATTGCTTGCAAATAGCCAGTCCTAAGCCTGTTGAGCCTCGTTTTATGCTATTACGGGCCTGATAATGAGGTTCAAAAATAGCATTGAGTTCATCCTCATGAATACCAACCCCAGTATCAGATACTGCCACGTATAACTGATCACTTTGTTGGCTAACCTTGACGGCAATTTCACCGCCACTTGGGGTGTGTCGAATAGCATTCTCAATTAAGTTTGTTAGTACCCGCTCTAATTTTGCAATGTCTGCCGTCACGGTAAAGTCGCAAATTTCTGGGATAACCCTGAGTGAAATTCCTGCGGATTGTGCAGTGAGTGCAAGCTTTGCCACGCAATCATAAATCAACTCGCCTAAATTAAAGGTCTCTGATTGAATTTTTACTTGGCCGCACTCTAAATTAGCAAGTTCAAAAATTTGTTCGATCAGATGTTTTAATTGCTGGCAGTTATCCATTGCAAGGTTGAGGTAATGACGTTGCTCAGGTTCGTTTAAGTGGCTATCCGGTTTATTGATCACCTCAAGAAAGCCGTGCAGTGAAGATAGCGGCGTACGTAAATCATGTGATAAATGCGTAAGTAACTCACGGCGTTGTTTATCGGCTTGCTGTAATGACTGAAACTGCTCATCAATACGTGCGAGCATGGCATTGACGCCTTTGCTTAAATTGCCAATTTCATCATCAGCAGTGTAGCTAGAGTCCAATGACATTTTGGTTAGGCTGTAGTTAGCCGCTTCTATTTTATTAAGCTCTTTATTGAGTTTTTTTAACGGTAAGGTGAAAAAACGAAATAACAGCAACATCGCAATAAATAGCGCAACTAAGGCGGCTATAAACCACATTGCGGCAAGCCAAAGGTTATCATTGGCTTTAATGTTTTTAAGGGTTGTATCGTAAGCTTGCCCGCCAATTATCACGTATAAATAACCTTGCAGTTGTTGCTGATTATAAACTGGTGCGGTCGAAAAAATTTTTACGCCATCCTTGCTACGCGGGTCGTCACCATAAATTGGCGTGGCAGTGGGGTTGTCGAGTAGCTGCTGTATTGGGCTTAAGTTTATTTGTTGCCTTACGACTTGCCCCGGTTTGGCTGAATAAGTCAGTAAATGACCTTCTGGGTCTACAAAATAAAACTCAAAAGCTGGACCAAGTATCATCAGCGTGTGAAATAAGTTTTCTAGTGCCTTATAGTCATACACACCTTGCTGGATCAGTGGGTTATCATGCACTAAATGTTCGGCTAATTGAAGGTGCAAGTTTTGCTGAGCATGGTGTACAGAGCTTTGCTCTAGCTGCTTACTCCAATTTAAAACCAGTGCACACAACAGGCTAAAAATAAGCACCAATGACCAAGCCAATTTTTGATAAAGCGTCATTGATTTCATTAGTTTACACTCAATTGGCTAGGGTTTAATTTATAGCCTACGCCCCAGACTGTTTCGATAAAGGTTGTAGGGTGATGCTGCTCAAATTTACTGCGTAAACGGTTTATATGGGAATTAACCGTATGCTCGTAGCCGCTGTGTTGGTAACCCCACACTTGGTCTAGTAACTGTTGGCGGCTAAAAACATGGTTTGGGTGTTTAGCAAAATAGACTAGTAAATCGAATTCGGTGGCGGTTAAGTTAATTGCTTGGTCAGCTAAAAATGCTTGGTGGCTGGCAAATTCAATATGGAGTTCACCAAGTTGAATGACTGCTTGAGCGCTATCTTCATGATGTGATTGGGCTGCCATAAGTTGTGACCTATGCCGTAATTGTGTTTTTATTCGTGCTTGTAACTCTCTGGCGAAGAACGGCTTGCAAATGTAATCATCAGCGCCCATTTCCAGGCCAATCACTCTGTCCATATCGCTACTGAGTGCAGTTAGTAAAATAACGGCAATACTTGGGTAGTGCTCTTTAATTTTGCGGCATAAGCTCAAGCCATCCATTTGTGGTAGATTGATATCGAGTAGCACCAAGCCGTAACTTGAGCTGGCAAGCTTCTTTATTGCAGCTTCAGCGCTCGAGGCTTCATCAATATGTAGGTTTAGGCAGTGTAATTGTGTGCTGATAAGTTGGCGTATTGCTCTATCATCTTCGACGATTAATAATTTTTCTTGGCGCATTGCTCACTCCAAATCACAGAGGCACATCCTTATGACCTCGGTGTAAGGAGTGCGATTATTATTGCGTCCGCGTTATGGTGAACCGAGCAACCGGGTTATCAAACTTATGCTGACTGGTGAGCACTGAGTTTGTCAGGCCATCATTTTGGCTGATCACACCTGGGTGCATTGCAACACGGTCAATATCGTCGCGCATTTCGTTGTAACCTTCGCCAGAATCAGCAGGGCCGGGGATTGTCCCAGCTGCTTCAGAGTTAGCTTCGGTGCCTGCATCATAGGCAAAACTAGTACGTGACAGTGACTCATTTACCGCTAACGAAGACACGTCTATAGCATTCAGACCGGTAAACGCGTCATTTGTATTCACCAACATGGTCGCTAAGCTGATTTTTAATGAATCAAGCTGCTCCGTGCTCAACATTAAAGTGACTTGCTCACCAGGAAGAAGTGGGCTTTCAGCTGAGCTTGAATTCATATTAAAATCAGCCGCTAATAATTCACTGTTATCTCCTCCTTCAGCCATTAATTCGAGGGCAGCTGAGGCTGGTTCGCCTATTTGCCAAAGCATACCCTCAGTGTGAGCAATGGCTGCAATCGGTGATAAAGGTTGGGCATTGGTTAAGTTTGTAACATGTACAGTAAATTCATAGCTCATAGCGGGCGTTACAGGATCTGTTACTTCCACCTCGTTATTATCTGAGTCCCCACAGGCCGCAAGGCCGGCACTTAATGCGAGGATAATTAAGCTTTTTGAAAAGCGCATAATAACCTCCTATTTAACCGTAACTGTTAGCATCGCAACTGGGTTTAACCATCTGTGTACCGTGTTATCAAGGTCACTCATACCTGCTTCTAAATCGTCGTCACCTAAATTACCCGGATGAATATGCACCATCATATTCGTTTCGCTACTAGTGACGCCGCTGCCATTCATACCCGCATTGCCGCCCGGTGCAGCTGGAATACCTGGCGTGCCCGGCATGCCTGAACCCTCAACAACAAGCTCATCATTAGCTTCGGTGCCTGCATCATAGGCATTGAGATAAACAGTGTAGGTACCAGCTTCTGTTGGGATCATCCAACTATCTAAACCCACAAAGCCATCATTGGTAGGCAGCAGCATGGCTGTGAGCGATAAGTAATTATTGCCATCGCTGGTAGATAAGCTCGCCATCGTTGAGCTTGCTGGCGCCAATAGGCCTTCAGCTGGGTTGGCAACCATGTCACTGTTTGTAGCTGTGGCTTCACTCATTAATGGCTCGAGATTACCACCCTCAGCCATTGTCTGTAGTGCTGTAGAAGCAGGCATAGCAACGCTAAAGAGTTTACTGTCACTGTTGTGAGCCGTAATGAGAATAGGGGTGAAGTGTAAACCTTGCGTGAGGTTAGTCAGTTTTATATCAAGCTCAGCTGCTTGGCTTATAAGGCTAGTTACTGCGCATGCAGCGAACAAAGTTAAAGGTAAAGCTTTCATGTGAGATTCCTGTTTTTGATGATTCAAAATCAGTATCGAATAGCAATATCCAAAAACCTTCACGAAGTTATCACATTTTTATCACAGCATTGATTACAGCCTTTTTTGCTGGTTGAGAGTTTTAAATCTAATCAATTTAGCTAGGGTAAAATGCTATTAAGGTTTATAGTAAAGAGACAAATAGACCCATAACAAGGAATCTAAAATGGATGATAATCAAAAAGTTGAAATAATTGTGGCAGATAAAGACCAGCGCACTTGGGCAATGTTTTGTCACTTAAGTGCCTTAGCTGGTTTACTTTTTCCGTTTGGCTCAGTGATTGGGCCTTTGATTGTTTGGCTTGTAAAAAAAGAAGAAATGCCGCTCGTTGCTGAGCATGGTCGCAAGTCATTAAACTTTCAATTAACCATGATGATTGCTTACATTGTCTGCTTTATGCTGATGTTTGTTGTCGTTGGTGTCATTCTGCTGCCATTGGTTGCGCTATTCTCATTGATTATGGTGGTCGTATCGGCGATTAAAGCCAACGATGGTAAAGAAGTTAAATATCCAATGGCGATAGAATTTATAAAGTAAACTAATTGCCATATACTAAAAGCTCAGCCATTTGCTGAGCTTTTTTATGTGATGTTTATGGCCTACTTATCGTTATTTTTCAGCGCATTTATTGCAGCTACCCTATTACCTAGCTCTTCAGAATTAGTGATGACCGCTATGATAGCCAGTGGTGACTATTTAATTTGGCTATTATGGTTAAGTGCAACCGTGGGCAATGTGCTTGGGAGCTGTGTTAATTATTGGCTGGGCACGCAAGTCATGCGATTTAAAGACCGTAAATGGTTTCCCGTTTCACAAAAGTCGATAGACAAAGCCGAACAGCAATTTAATAAGTACGGTATTTACAGTTTGCTGTTTGCTTGGCTGCCTATTGTCGGCGACCCGTTAACGGTAGTTGGCGGAATTTTTAGGGTTCAGTTTTCAATCTTTTTGTTACTCGTGACCCTAGGCAAAGGCGCACGTTATTTAGCTGTGCTTGCCTTTGCAGTAGGGCTTGATAAATTCTTATTCTAGCTTTTTTGCCAATCAAGAGTCAGTGATACTGAATCTGCAAAGCGCAGCGCGTGCGGTTTATCAACGCGCACTTTGGCATAGTGAACACTTTGATGCTGGTGGCAAATTGCTAAAATCTCAGCAACCAATTTTTCTAACAGCAAAAAGTGGCCTTCCTCTACAAGGCTGATCACTTCTTTGGTGATAGTCTTGTAGTTTAGCGCTTTATCAACCGCATCAGTTTCACAGGCTTGATCTGCAGGGTAGTGGATTTCTAAGTTAATCACTACATCTTGTTTTTTCTCACGTTCCTCAGGATTAAAACCAATAAAGGTTCGTAGCCTGAGGTTAGTGACATTAATAATTGCGTTGGCCATCATTACCCTCTAACTAGTTGTAAAAACTCGTTACGGGTTTTTGGATCGGCTCTGAAGTTACCTAACATAACTGATGTACGCATGCTTGAATTTTGTTTTTCAACGCCGCGCATCATCATACACATGTGTTTTGCTTCAACGATTACGCCAACACCTTTCGCACCAGTTACTTCTTCAACCGCTTTAGCAATTTGATGAGTTAATTGTTCTTGAATTTGAAAACGACGCGCATACATATCAACAATTCGCGCAAACTTAGATAAACCAAGTACTTTGCCATTAGGAATATAAGCAATATGACAGCGGCCAACAAACGGTAATAAGTGATGTTCACACATAGAGTAAAGCTCAATGTCTTGGATTAATACCATATCATCGGCGTCTGAAGTGAATACCGCATTGTTGGTGATCTCGTCTAACGTTTGACGATAACCTTTAGTCAGGTACTCCATTGCTTTTGCAGCGCGCTTTGGTGTGTCGAGTAATCCTTCACGAGCAGGATCTTCACCTACTGCGGTAATTATTTGTTGGTAACTGTTTTTTAAATCATCGTGCATAGCTTTCTCAGTAATTCGTTATTTTAAATGTCTGCCACCATCAACAGGCATAGAACGACCTGTAATGTAGTGACTGCTTAGTAATAGTTCTACGCTGTTAATAATCTCGGCGCAGCCGGGCTCAATGCCCATTAGCGATTTCTTTAATGTTTTAGCTTTGTATTCGTCGCTATCGTGTTCGTTAAAAATAATTAACGAAGGGGCGATAGCATTCACTTTAATGTCTGGTGCAAATTTAGCGGCAAACGACTTGGTTAAATTATCAAGCGCCGCTTTGCTTGCTGCATAAGCAAGGTGCTTAGGACTGCCTTTTTCAACAACATAGTCAGTTAAATGAATAATATCTGCGGCTTGGCCACTGTTTTGTTGATAATGCAGTAGCAAGTCAGAGGCTGCTAAATTAATTAAATAGGGCGCTTTGGCATGAATACGCATCATGTTATCAAATAGGTCAGCGTAATCGTGATTATTTGCTTCGCAATCCCAGCTAGATGCATTATGAATAATTGCCTTGAGCTGGTTGGTATGCGCTTTTAATTCTTCAATAAAGTGCCCGATAGCTTGGTCACTATTAAAATCTGCATGGATACAAATAGCGCCTTTGCCTGCAAGCACATCAATTGCTGCATGGCGGGTACGATAAGTGACTATGATTTCTTGCCCTTTCGATAATAAGTGCTCGGCCAGAGCGAGTCCAATACGTTGGCCTGCGCCGGTAATTAAGATGGGCGATGACATAAGCTAATATAAAACCTTAGATTTTTGATTTGAAATATAATGTATTTACTGTAACAACTATAAACCAAATTACAGAACTATTTCATCTTTACTGCAATCATGTTGCTAACTTTTACGTCAGGCATGATGCTCTAGATCATTTTGTGAAGCTGATAATCAGTGATTGAAGGTTCTGAATATTGCTAAGGGGTGCGGGAGGAGTAGAAAAGGGCAATTATTATTGCCCTCGCAATGTTTAAACTACCCTTAAAGCTCGTCGTAAACGGTTGGGATTGCTTGGCGTTTATGTTGAGTACGTAAGTAAATTGCTGTTAGCTTTTCTTCGACTTCATTGCTGACGTCTTTACCTTCTAAGAAATCATCAATTTGATCGTAAGTGAGGCCTAGCGCTTCTTCGTCAGTCAGACCTGGGCGATCACACTCTAAATCGGCCGTTGGGGCTTTATTTACCAGTACTGCTGGTGCTCCCAAATGCTCAGCAAGTGCACGAACTTGACGCTTTGATAAACCAAATAACGGCGCTAAATCACATGCACCGTCACCAAACTTGGTGTAAAAACCCGTGATGTTTTCAGCACTGTGATCGGTACCAACCACTAAGCCTTGGCAGAAACCAGCAATTTCATACTGCGCAACCATGCGCTGGCGTGCCTTCACATTGCCTTTGATAAAGTCAATTTTAGCTTGCTCTGGTAATTCAGCACCACCACCAACAACCGCGGCCATTGCTTGTTCATGCATGCCATCGACAGCCGCTTTAATGTTAACCGTCATACGCTTGCTTGGCTTAATAAAATCAACAGCCATTTGTGCTTCATCTTCATCTGCTTGTACGCCGTAAGGTAAGCGCACAGCAATAAATTGATATTCGTTAGTGTTGTGCTCTTGGTTTAATTCATCAACTGCTAATTGGCATAAACGGCCACAGGTTGATGAGTCAACACCGCCACTGATCCCTAATACAAGTGAGCGAGAGTGCGCAGCAATAAGTCGGCTTTTAAGAAAGTTAACACGACGGGTGATTTCCGCTTTTACATCAATAGTTGGTTGGACTTTCATTTCCGCCAGAATGTCGGCACGCATGGTAGAGCTCCTATTTTTCGTTGTGGTTGTCAGCGTTTTGAGGGAACCCCTTTGTAAAGGGGTATAATTATATTATGTTACGGGCGCGGTTTTTATTAAAGACCTAAATGCGCTTTTATTTCGTTGACTTGCTGCTTAAGATCTTCGATTTCGCTCAGTAATTGTTGCACTTCACTGTTGTTATCCTGCATCGGCTCACTAGCAGCCATATCCTCAGTGATGCTGTCTGGGTCAACAAATAAGTGCATATAGCGGCTCTCTCGTTTGCCTGGCTCTCGTGCTAAGCGTGCAACATGTTCTTGCTCAATGAGTGCATTTAATGCGGCTTCAACTTCATTGACATTGCTAAACTCAGCTAGTCGGTTGCTGCGCGTTCTTAGTTCTCCCGGTGTTTGTGGGCCGCGTAGCAGCAGTAAACAAATAATGGCGCGTTGCTGCTCAGTAAATTGCAAACTGCCAAATTCGGTATTACAAAAGCGGTGAGCATATTTATTAACCCGCCCTGATAACCCTTCATCAAGAGTTACTAAGCGTGATGCAATAAGCTCATCGAGTGTATCTTGTACTTGCGCCTCAGTGAGAGACAGTACCGGTTCACGGTTAGATTTTTGATTACATGCATTAGTGAGGGAGTTTAAAGATAACGGATAATGTTCGGGTGTTGTACTTTGCTTTTCGAGTAAACAGCCAATAACGCGTTGTTGTATCGATGATAATTGCATGATTTTATTTCTCTTTAATGTGCTGCACTTAGCCAAATTGCTAATTTTTTATTTAATGAGTCAAAGTTAAGGGGTTTTGTTAAATAATCATCCATGCCAGCATCTAAACAGCGTTCTTTGTCACCCTGCATTGCATTGGCAGTTAGTGCAACAATATTGACTTTCTGATGTGCTTCGCCAGCTTTTCCTAATCTTATTGCCTTTGTTGCTTGATAGCCGTCCATTTCTGGCATTTGGCAGTCCATTAGCACTAGTTCGTAAGGGGCATCCTCATTATTTGCTAGTTTTGTTATTGCCTCAAGACCATTTTCAGCAATGTCAAAACTAATACCTGCTTGTTTGAGTAAGGCGCCAGCAACCACTTGGTTAACTTTATTGTCTTCGACTAATAAGACGCGAGATGATGTACTCGAAGCTGGTATGGAAATTTTAGCGATGCTTTGTTCTTTATTTACTTGTTGTTGTTCAATGTACTTTTCGTTAGCCAAAGAGTTAAATAAGTCTGAAGGGGTTAAAGGTTTAAATATAATACTTTGCGCTTCTAAAGTTTGTTTAGATTGCTCTTCAGTTAGGCTCATAGGTGCCATTAAAATACATTTACATGCATTGTTATTATAATATTTTTGGAACGCTCGTTGCTCTGATTGTTCTGCTTGCATATAAAGTTGGTAATCTATAAAAACTGCATCGCAAGGTGGCTCTTGAGAGTGGGCTGCACGGTTAATTAAGCTTGGCATATTGCCAATAACTTCAACTTTTGCTCCCCATAATTGCAATTGTTTTTTAGTAATGCTGCTACTGAGCTTGCAGTTGTCAGCAATTAAAATGCGTTTTTTATCAATTAAGTGACTTGGCTCATGCAGCTGCTTTTGGTAGTCAAATTTTACTTTAATTGAGAAATTGAACGTGCTGCCTTCTCCATAAGAACTGACAACATTTACATCGCCGCCCATTAGAGTACAAAGCTGTTTAACAATGGCAAGACCAAGGCCTGTGCCGCCATATTGCCGGGTAGTTGAAGCATCAGCTTGAGTAAAAGAATCAAAAAGAGTTGCTTGTTTTTCTGGTTTTATGCCTAAGCCATTATCAACAACAGAGCAATTCAGATATAACTCGTTATCAGCAGTTTCAAGTTTGGCTATCACGACTATCTCACCGTCTTTTGTGAATTTAACTGCATTACCTATTAGGTTATTGATGATTTGCCTAATACGATTTGGGTCGCTTATGATAAATTCACGTTTGATATGAGTTGCATCTAGTAACAGTTTGGTATTGTTTTGCTCTGCTTTTATAGCAAATGATTCAATGGTATCGCCTAGAAGTTTAGATATATTAAAACTCACGTTTTCGATATCGAGCTTACCAGCTTCAATTTTTGAAAAGTCTAAAATATCATTGATAATATGCAGTAATGACTCTGCTGATGACTGTGCCAATTCAAGATGATGGCTTTGTTGTTTATCTAATTTTGTTTGTTTAATGATATTAAGCATGCCAATAACCCCATTCATCGGGGTGCGGATTTCATGGCTCATACTTGCTAAAAATTCACCTTTTATTTTTACTGCTTGTTCTGCTGCATTTTTCGCTTGAACTAGCTGATGTTCAGTTTCTATACGCTGTTGGCTTGCATGTAAGCTACCAATAAGTGCCGCAACTGCAATTAAAAAGCTTTCCTCGTTTTTACTCCAATGTCGTCTTGATGCGCTGTTCTCTGCGCACACCACCCCCATACTTTTACTTCCAGTCGGAATGATTGCAGTAAGCATGGAGCGAATATCAGCGCGATCAAAATAATTGCTAGCTAACTCCTTGGTAAACGGGTGGTGATATGCATCACTCGCATTTATAACGGCGTTATTGTTAATGGCATCAAAATAGTTAGGGTGTTCTATTTGCTGTAACGACACTGCCCGACTAAAACGCGATTGATTTTGATCATGACTAGCAAACGAGTTAAGCGTTTGTCGGTCTTCGCTAAATAACCAAATGCTTGCTCGATCAACCTCTAGTGCTTGGCATATCGCTTTTACAATTACATGCTTAGATAAGTTTAAATTACCCGTTAAGACGGCTTCGTGAACAGTTAATGAGGCAAGTATTTCGTTGTGCAAGGCAATTTTATTGTTTTCAAGCTCAACACGTTTGCGAGCATCTATGTTTTGTAATGATCCAAATAGTTTGATGCAGCGGCCATTCTTATATTCAGATTCGCCATGCGCTAAAACCCAGATAGCTTCGCCTGATACTGTAATTATTTGCACTTGAGTTTCAAAGCTTTCACCTTCTTTTATCGCTTTTTCGATTAAGTGACGAATTTTGTCACGGCTGTAACCGGGTTTAAAATAGTCGAGATTGGTTGGCCATTGTGGTTGTTTATTGAGTGGCAACTTAAAGATTTGTTTAGTCATATCTGACCAATAAACAGCTTTGGTCTCGAGATTAAATGACCATGCACCTACTTTTGCTAGGCTACTCATTGTTTCGAGCATTCGCTCGCTTTTGTATTGGCGCTCGAGCATTTTTAAAAAGAACACACAAGCACCCGCAAATAATATACATACGATAATTATGGCGATACGTAACGGCCAAATGGCTGATTTTGGTGGATGCCAACCTGCTTTCGGAACAGCATACATACGCCAATTCCCGCCAGGGAAATTAATGCCAAAATTAAGTGGTGTGTCATTTAAAATAGCGCTATTTCCGTAGAAAAATTCCCCCTCAGCACCTAACCCGTTGCGACCCTGTAACGCTATGTCGTAGTGCTTATTTAAAGCTAGAAGCCCCGAATTGTTATAAACTTTATCAATATCGAGTACGACAGAAAGTAATCCCCAAAAGTGCTGTTCTGGTGGTGTAAAAATAGGCATGCGAGCTATTAAGGCTTGACCGCCTTGTACTAGTTCTAAGGGACCTGCCATGACAATTTTGTTTTCATCGCGCGCCTTAATTGCATCGTCTCGCTGCGCGGCGTTTTCTAGAAAATTGAGACCAATTGATTTCTCATTTCCTTTTAGTGGGTAAGTCATCTGAATGATCATGTTTGGTGCAGCGCCGATATTTCTTAATTCTGAAGAGGTTTCGAATAATGGCGTGGCAATTTGAGAAAAGCGGCTTTGATTTAAATTTGGCTCAGCAGCAACTGCGACGGCAAGGCCGCGAACAAGTTGAATATTAGAGATTAGAGTCGCCTCTAACTTTGCACGGTAAGCGCTAACTCGCGCAATCTCCTGAGCACGGAACGCATCTTTTTCTCGGCTATAGTTTAATTGATCGATGATTAAGCCAATTACAATAACTAGCGCAAGTGAAAACCAAAAGGCTAACTTTAGTTTTTGCAGTTTTTTATTATCGGTTTCAGTTGCTAATGGCATGAGAAAGATTGATTTCTAAACTATTTCCCTACTATAGACAATTTCTGAGGCAATTAACAATCATCAGCTAATCAAGAAAACTAAATTTAAATATTTGGATAGCAACACTATTTTTTCACAAAACTCAGGTTAATATAGCAGGTTAATACAGTGTTACTTTAGCGCAAGGGTAAATGGCATGTTCAAGATAATCAAATGGTTATTAATAGGTTTGTTCGTTGTGGTGTTACTCGCAACAGGGCTTGTTTATGGTGTATTAAATCTAAGTTTACCGGCTCTTGATGGCCGGGGTAAAAGCGACGCTATTTCGCAATCAGTGAAGATTGAACGAGACACTTTAGGGCTGGCTGTTATTCATGCCGAAAACCGTTTAGATGCAGCCTATGCTCTTGGTTTTGCGCATGGTCAGGACCGATTCTTTCAAATGGATTTACTGCGCCGTAATGCCGCAGGTGAGCTTAGTGAATTATTTGGTAAAGCTGCTGTTGGGCTTGATAAAAAAATGCGTTTTCATCAGTTACGCAAACGTAGTCAGATTGCTGTTGCGCAGTTACCAGCAAAAGATAAAGCGCTATTAAAAGCTTACGCGAATGGGGTTAATGAGGGTCATGCGCAAGTAGGTTTCGATAGTTTTGAATATTTACTGACTGGCGCTGAAGCAAAACCTTGGCAAAGTGAAGACAGCTTACTAATCATTTTTAGTATGTATTTAGATTTGCAAACGGCTACCTTTGAACGCGACAAAACACTGATCGAAATCGAAGATCTATACGGTAAGGCGATGGTCGACTTTATTACTCAGCCTAGCCTTTATCAAGCGGCGCTCGATAACAGCCTATTAGCACCTTATGACGGCGGTATTCCAAATCTCAAAGACGCTCAATGGGCTATGACTGAGATTGCAGAGCGCAAGGAGCTTGGTAGTAATAACTGGGCGGTTACTGGGCAGTTAACTGAAACTGGTGCTGCAATGTTGTCAGACGATATGCACTTATCATTTGCTGTGCCAATCATTTGGTACCGTGCCCAGCTTAATTACCCACTTAATGGTGAAATGCAGCAAATCACCGGTGTGTCACTACCTGGCGCTCCGGCAATTGTAGTTGGCACCAATAATAAAATAGCGTGGGGGTTCACCAATGGTTATTTAGATACAGCCGATTGGATAGCCCTTGAAAGTAAAGAGAAAACTTGGCAGGTAGATGAACCCATCTTACTCAATGACGGCAGCATTGAAAATTATGCTTTAACCATGAGTGAATATGGCCCAGTAAAAGAAATTAATGGCAAACCATATGCACTAAGTTGGGTTGCTCACCATGAGTATGCGGTTGATATGGAATTACTTAAGCTTGAGCAAGCAAGTACGGTTGATGATGCACTAGCGCTTGCGGCTGAAGTGGGGATTCCTGTCCAAAACTTGATGGTTGTTGATGATCAAGGGAACGCCGCTTGGAAGAATATGGGAGCCGTTCCAGCCCGTAAAGAGCCCCATCAATTAGCGGTGGCTGAGCAAGCGTATCCTGCAGCGTGGCATGAAAACGAAACGCTGCGTCCATTTGTTAAAAACCCAGACAGTGGCCGATTATGGACGGGCAACTCACGCGTTGTTTCCGCAGAGGATGACCAGCGCTTTGGTAATGGTGCTTATGCCATGGGGGCTCGCTCGGCACAAATTCGCGACCGCTTATTTGAAAAGCAACAGTTCAACGAACAAGATTTTTATGACTTACAACATGATAATGAAGCTCGATTCTTAACGGCTTGGCACAAACTGCTGGTCAAACAGCTCAGCAACGCAGGCGATAAATATGCGCTGTATTTAAAAGAGCTAAATAATTGGCAGGCGTGTGCTTGTAGCGATTCAACTGGTTATACCTTAGTAAAGCGTTACCGCAGTGAAGTAATTAATGGTTTATTTAGTCCATTAGAGAATAAGCTAAAAGCCCTCGACAGTAGCTTAAAGCCAGTAAAACGAGACTTAGAGCCTGCTGTTTGGCAACTTATCGAAGCGCAGCCTGAAGCATGGTTAAACCCAGAGTATGCAAACTGGAATCAGCAAATGCTAGCTGCATTTGATCGCGTTATCACTAAACTAACCGAGCAGTACGGTAACAACCCGCACAGCTGGGAGTGGGGTAAGGTCAACGAGTTAGTGATTGAGCACCCATTTGCCAAGCAAATACCGGTACTTAAAAGCTTATTGAATATGCCTACGGCGCCTGGGTTTGGTGATACCTTTATGCCTTCAGTACAAGGGCGTAGTTTTGGTGCTTCGCAGCGCTTTATTGTTCAACCAGGGCATTTAGATAAAGCGATTATGGCTATTCCGGGTGGGCAATCTGGGCATCCATTGTCAGAATTTTATCGTGCTGGGTTTAACGATTATGTCAGTAATGGTTTAACGCCATTATTGCCGCAAGAGATTGCACATAGCATTACTATTGAGGCAATTAATTAATCTTCATTTTCAAAAAATGTACTTTGAGCATGCACTATCGTGGTCTTATTACGGCCAGAGTGCTTGCTCTCATACAGCGCTGAATCTGCATACTGCAGCATTTTTTCTATGGGAGTAAGGGGTTGCCATTCAATTAAACCAAAGCTCATAGTTACTTTTAAATCCGGACAGTCAGGGTGAGCTTCCAATGCTGCTATTTTTGTACGCAAAGCTTCAATTTTTGCAAAGGCTTGGCGTTCATTAGATTGAGTAAGTATTAGTAAAAACTCTTCTCCGCCCCAACGAACTGCAATATCATCCTCGCTCATGAATTCACTGATGAGTCGTGAAATATTCACTAAAATAGTATCACCTTTATCATGCCCGTAATTATCATTGATTCTTTTAAACTGATCGATGTCTGCCATGGCCATGCAAAGAGGGGTGTTATTATTTATGCAATTTTTGCGTGCATTCATAATTAGCTTTTTAGCAAAGCGGCGATTGAAAAGTTTTGTAAGAGGATCCCGGGCTGCCATTTCCGTTAACTCTAGTCGTTGTGAAAGAGTAATCTCTCTAATAAAACCCATACCATAAATCATAGGTAAGCCAGCAATAATTATATTAATTATTTTAATATGGGGAAGCAGCTCAGAGTAAGCAAAAGGGTAGTTTGTATTTGAAAAAAACACATACAACAATGCAAAAGCAATGATCATTAACACGCTATACAAAGAAGCTCGCTTTAGAGTTAGTTGATAGTCGATCATTAACAGGCAAGACACAGTCCATAGATAAAATTGAAATCCTGCATCTAAGCCAAGCATTGCACAAACAATGGTTGAGTGAATAACAACTTCAAGACAAAACACACGAAGAGCTAAGGAGGTTAAACCTTGTTTGATTAGAAAAATTCCCCCAGCCCATGCACACACACTTAGAACATTTACTATTGCCAAAGTAACTGCACCAATGTGAGCGAAAACGGGAATTAGCACAACGTGGACTGCGAGTGCAAAGTAAGCAATCTTCAAAATAATAAGAAACTTAACATGCTCTATTTCTTGTAACTCTGATTGCTTAGGTTGTTTTAAGAGATGTTTTAGCAACCGGACCTCTTAGACAGCTAGGTGTAAAAACTAGTATAGATTAAAATTTAGGCTGTGAAGAATTAAAGAGATTTCTGTTTCTTTAATTCATTTAATTTAATCGGGGTTAAACAACAGTTCACTTCGTTTTTGCTAAGCTTTAAGCTTGGCAGGACTGTGAATTAATGCCACTCTAATCAAACCATCATTGATATCGGCTTGCCGTTTGCCTTGATAATATTTTCGTGCCTAAAAAGGAGTAGTTATGCCGGCGGAAAAAACGCATTTAGAGATTTGTAATCTAACTAAAGAACAGTACCCACAAATAAAGACCCTCATGGATCAAGCTTACCCAGGGCTTGGAGGTGCTTGGCCAAGCCATACTATTTTTAGGCTAATAGACCAGTTTCCGGAAGGGCAAATAGGCATTGTAGACGATGGTGTTTTAGTAGGCATCGCCTTGAGTGTACAGGTTGATTACGCGCGCTTTTCTAACCCACATACCTACGAAGATATTGTTGATGGTCACGACCGTGTATTTAGTGATCCTGAAGGTGATGCACTTTATGGTTTAGATGTGGTGATTTCATCAACTCACCGAGGGATGCGACTGGGTCGTCGCTTATACGATGCGCGTAAAGAGCTGTGCCGTCAGTATAACTTGCGCGCTATTTTAGCGGGTGGACGTATTCCGCGCTATTACAATCATAGTGCAGAGATGTCTCCGATGGAGTACATCGAAAAAGTTGACCACAAAGAGCTGTATGATCCGATTTTAAGCTTTCAGCTATCTAATGATTTCCAAGTTAAACGTTTACTTAAAAAATACCTTCCTGAAGATCAGGAGTCAGTTGGTTATGCCACTTTACTAGAGTGGAATAACATTATGTTTGAGCCGACAGATACGGTACTTGAGTCGACCAAATCAATTGTCCGTGTCGGTGCCGTACAATGGCAAATGCGTTGTGTTGAGTCTGTGGAAGAGCTGCTCAAGCAGGTGGAGTATTTTGTTGATACAGTATCAGATTATAAAAGTGACTTTATTCTGTTTCCGGAATTTTTCAATGCCCCGTTAATGGGTCTCACTGAGCAAAGCAATCAAACGGAAGCCATTCGTTATCTGGCCGAATACACAGAAACCTTCCGTGATGCGATGTCGCGCATGGCGGTTGAATACAATGCCAATATTATCACCGGCTCAATGCCGCTCGCAGAAGATGACAAGATTTATAATGTTAGCTATTTATGCCACCGTAGCGGTAAAATTGATGAGCAGCGTAAAATTCATATTACCCCTCACGAGCAAAATGACTGGGTGATCCAAGGCGGTGATAAAATTGCTGTATTTGAAACCGATGCGGGTCGTGTCGGTATTCAAATTTGTTACGATGTAGAGTTTCCTGAGCTGTCGCGTATTCTCGCTAAGCAAGGATTAGATATTTTGTTCGTGCCATTTTGGACAGATACAAAAAATAGTTACTTACGTGTTCGTCATTGTGCGCAAGCACGTGCAATCGAAAATGAATGTTATGTTGTGATTGCAGGCTCGGTTGGTAACTTACCTGAAGTAGAAAGCTTAGATGTACAGTATTCGCAATCAGCAGTGCTTACCCCTTCAGATTTCTCGTTCCCGCATGATGCAACCTTGAATGAAGCAACGCCAAATACTGAAATGCTGTTATTCAGTGATTTAGATATGGATAAACTTAAAATTCTTCACAGTGAAGGAACGGTAAGAAACTTAAAAGACCGCCGTGAAGATTTATATGATGTAATTTTGAAAAAGCGAGAACAATAATGGCGTGGTTGTATTTAATTGTCGCAGGGCTGTTAGAAATTGGCTGGCCTGTTGGCCTTAAAATGTCTCAACAGGCAGATAGTCGCTGGTTAGGGATTGCTATAGCTGTCGCCTTTATGGTCGCTAGTGGCTTTATGTTGTGGTTGGCGCAAAAGGATATTCCGATGGGGACATCCTATGCAGTATGGACAGGTATTGGTGCTGCTGGCACTTTCTTGGTTGGTATTTTATTTTATGGGGATGCCGCTACATTTGGCCGCATTGCCGGAGTACTGTTGATAATTAGTGGTGTAATAACCCTAAAGATTAGTCATTAAAAAAGCGGCATAGCCGCTTTTTTAATGACTAGGAATAAGCCTAATTGGGTAGCATTACAAGAATGGCAGCCAGTGCAATTAACACAAGCCCCGCCGTGTCTTGGCGTTTTAAAGGCTGTTTTAACCAAAGAATCGATACCATAATGGTAAAGAATACTTCTATCTGCCCCAGTGTTTTTACATAAGCAACATGCTGCAAGCTCATGGCGCTAAACCAACCAATAGAACCTAAACAGCTACAAATACTAACAGCGGTCGTGGTGCCTTTGTGTTGCCACATTTTCTTAAAAGTATCGCGCTCTTTGAATGTAATATACACGCATAGCATCAGTGTTTGTAAACTGATTATCAGCACTAACACCCAAGCTGCAGAGTGCGGAAAAGTCAGCCCTGAACTTAAACTTGCTTCACGGATCCATGATGAAGAGAGAGCAAAAGAAGTGCCGCAAGCAAGCCCAAGCAGTGCGGTGCCCAAATTAAAGTGTTTAACATTCGCGATGCCACTTAATAGCAGTACCGCAATTGCACCAATAAATACGCCAACCCAGCCCAGTAACGACAGTGCTGAGCCAAAGAACATGACACCTAAAATGGCCGCCATTAGCGCTTCACTTTTAGCAAGCCCTGCACCGACTGCAAAGTTATTCATTTTAAACAGCTTTACCATTAAACCTGTGGCA
This sequence comes from Pseudoalteromonas sp. bablab_jr010, assembly GCF_016464105.1. NCBI lineage: Bacteria > Pseudomonadati > Pseudomonadota > Gammaproteobacteria > Alteromonadales > Pseudoalteromonadaceae > Pseudoalteromonas > Pseudoalteromonas sp. bablab_jr010. The sequence goes on from NZ_JACDWV010000160.1 coordinate 50,733, forward strand.
ACAATTTGGACGATACTGGCGCCAACAATGTAGCCAATAAAAGCCAGATTAAAGTCAGGAAGTGCGGCGTCTTGATATTGATAAAGTGCAAATAAATACAGGGCAGCAATTGGGCTGGCAACGATAAAGCGAGCAAGCGTTACCCCGGCAACACTCACTGTTGCACTGAGTTTGCTTTGCAAAGCGTTGCGCCACGACTGCATAAATGCCGCAAAAATAGTTAAGAAAATCCAAGTCATATTGAAAATAAATTAATGAGGATAGGCGTTTAGAGTAACAAAACCAAAGTGTTAGAGCATCAGCTTATCGACCAACTTGAGAAAAACTCAGCTGTGACAATATGCCGCAGGGCTTTTATGCTGACTTTAGACTATAGTGACAATGATGCTATTGCTGGCCGCTGCTGTTATATGTAGCGGCTTTTTTTTGTTTGCGTTAGGGTAAGCTAAAACAGTTAAAAAATAAGGAAATATCATGACCATACTGATTATCTGCGCACTCATCGCAGTACTCATCCCCTATTTGGCCAAAGCGCCTGTGGCTTTTGCACAAAATAAGTTGTCAGGCTACGACAATAAGCACCCACGCGAACAACAAGCTAAACTAACCGGCTTTGGTGCTCGTGCGTTGGCAGCACATCAAAATAGCTTTGAATCGCTGATTATTTTTGCTGTCGCTCTGGCAGTCGTAATAGGTAGCAATAATGTCTATCAGGTAACTGAGACCCTTGCGATTGTGCATGTTATTGCCCGTGTGTTGTATTGTATTTTCTACTACATAAACCAGGATATTTTACGTTCATTAGTTTGGCTTGTTGGCTATGTTTGTGCTGTGGCTATGATTGCTCTTTGTCTTTAGCGATAGAGCTAGTAGTCAAAAACCACAAAGCAAGCGGCTTAAATAAGGCGCTTGCTTTAGGGTCTTAAGTGATTGCTTTTACTTAGAGCTAACTTTAATTTTCTCTATTAAATCCTTTGCTTGGTAGTTTTCGTCTAAGGCGAAATCGAGTTGTACTAATGCGTTTTTAAAGCCGGATTCAGACGGCGCATACTGCCATTTTTTTAAGGCTCTTTTCGCTTCTCGATTGAAAACACCTTCAGGCTCTGCACTTACCACACTTACATTGCTGGTGGCGCCGCTTGGTAAAATATCGTATTTCAAAACGACTGAACCGCTAATACCTTGCTCTGCAGCTTGAATAGGGTATATCGGCTCTACACGCATAACCGCTTGATAGTCTTTTGTCCTTTCAACTGACATCGGCTGTTTTGCAATCGCAAAGCTGCTAAGCATGCCCGCTGTAAAAATAACTAACGCTGTTTTTGCGATAAATGAGCTGTTGTCGATCTGCTTTATTTGGTTTAGACGTTGTAACATGGTGTTTTTATCTCCGTATTGTGAATAAGCCATTAAGCCTGTTCTGCTAAAGCTTGCACAGTGCACTAATGCCTTACTGTATAAAATTCGTTGTTCTGTCGATTTATTTTTGAGTACTTGCTCATCACATGAAAGCTCTTGAATACGGCGCAGACTTGCATAACCAAGCCAAGCGACAGGGTTAAACCACAACAAAATATTGGCACTTAAAGCGATGGCATTAATTAGGTTGTCTTTGCGTTTAATGTGCACTGATTCATGCTCTAAAATAAGCGCTAAAGCATGGTTATCGTAGTGACTTTGATAGTTTGTAGGCAGCACTAGCTTGGTATTTAAAACCCCTACAACCATAGGTGAGCTCACTTGGTTGCTTTGGTATAAGCGCATACTTTGATTGCTGTGATGATCAAGCGTAATTGGCGCTAACTGCAGTTTTGCTAGAAAACGGTAATGAAAATATACGGCAGTGATCAGCAGTGCGGCACTAATAAAGCCATAAATAGCAAACCAAGTGAGCGTAAACTGCGGCATTATTGCTGTGTTTGGCGTGATAGTCAGCTTACTGATAAAGTCGTTTTGAATTGGCTTTAAGTGCTCTGGTAGGTTCGCTAACAATAAACTAATTGGTAAAAGCGCCCAGAGTGTATAAACCAAGCGTGCCGATAGCTGGCTTAGTAACTTTCGCTCTAACAGCAATAAAAACATAATTGCAGATGAGATCAAAAGTTGTTGATCTAACAGCCAATTAAAAAATACATCTAACATAACAACGCCTTATTTTTGCTGTTTTTCCCAATCATCAATGACCTTTTTCAGCTCATCAATATCATGTTGCGAGAGTTGCTCTGATTTAGCAAAGCCACTCACCAGTGGCGCAATACGGCCATTAAAGAAGCGTTCAATAAAGCTTTGGCTTTCTTTTAATGTGTATTCTTCACGGGCGATGCAAGGAGTGTAGTTATATTGGCGGCCTTGTTTCTCGAAGCTAAGAGCGCCTTTTTTAACTAAACGGCTTAGTAGCGTTTTAATGGTTTTTTCGTGCCATTCTTTATCGTCACTTAAACGCGCAATTACTTCACTAGCTGTGGCTGGGTAGCCAAGCCATACTGCATCTAATACTTCGAATTCAGCTTTAGAAAGTTCAATCATTTTTATGCCTACAGATGTAATCTTTAATTAAAGATTACACGTGTAATCAATTAATGCAAACTTTTTTGTTAGAGAATGTCACTTTTTTTGATACTGACTATTTGTCCTTCGGGCAAATTCAGCGTGGTGAGTGACAGTTTTGCGATATCTGTGCGGTAAAGGTCGATGACTTTGTAGCCACAAAAACGAGCCATTTTACGTATTTGCCGATTTAAACCTTGTTTTAAGACGATGCAAAACTGTTTTTCGCTGACTTGAGTCACCGTGCAAGGGAGGGTTATTTGTTTATCGACAGGCACACCGCCCGCCATTTTTTTACAAAAATCGCTATCAAGGGACTTATCAACGGTGACTAAATAGCGTTTGGGTTGGTGGTAATCAGGGTGGATCAGTTGATTACAAAACTCACCGTCATTGGTCAAAATCAACAAACCTCGGGAGTCTTTGTCGAGCCGGCCAATTGGGTAAACGCGAGTGGTTTTAGGCAGGCTATGAATAAGGCTTGTTGGGTCATCAGCATTTAATTTGCAATCTATACCAACAGGCTTGTGATAAGCAAAGTAGGTGAGTGGTGCCTTAGCTAAAATTTTTTCGCCAAGTACAATCACATCATCGTGCTCATCAACATGATCTATATGATTTGCGGCACGGCCATTTACTGTTACCTCACCTTGATCTATCAAGCGCGATGCTTGCTTTCGAGAGCAAACACCCGCATGGGCAATAAATTTAGCAAGTCGTACTTTTTCTGGCATGAGTGATTTTTGTACAATTAATTTGATCACAGTATATCAAAATCACGTATGAATAGTTCCACCACCAAAGAGGAATGCACATGCCTATCAAATTATCAGAGCTTGCAGCTCACCAACCACTGCAAAAGGTTATCCTTCATTCATTAGAAATGGCGCTGTATCAGGTGTCTGTGCTGATCAATAACGTTGAGTATTATGTTACTGATGAGCAAGGTGAGTTTATTCGTGATATTAGCCCGTTGCACATTCAAAAGCGCCTCGATCACCTAAGTTATGGTGATATGGTTTTACGCCACACTAGTGCTTATGATGAGATGTGTGGTCAGCCCGAAAAGCTGGCCAGCAACATGCTTGAAGTACCCTATGGTAAGAACCACTTATACTGATTAACGATATAAGCGTATACTGAGTATATGTATCAATTAAAAAGTGATGACTCAGCTGATTTAAACAACCAGCTTAGAGAACATATTGTGGCTTTCAACGCCGCGTATTTTAATGCCGAGCGTATTCCCGTTGGTTTTAAGTTCGTTAATAAACAAAACAGTGTGGTTGCTGGTATTCATGGTCAGGTATTTGGCAATTGGCTGCTTATCAGTTGGCTTTGGTGTGATGACAATATGCGTGGTAAAGGACTTGCGACACGATTACTAAATGAATTAGAGAGCAAAGCTAAAGCACTTGGTGCAAGCACTGCTCAACTCGATACGCTCGATTTCCAAGCCAAACCCTTCTACGAAAAAAACGGCTACCTAGTTAAATATGAAATGCGTAACTACCCACTCGACGGCTGCCGTTATTTTATGGAAAAAAGCCTTTAACTATTGGCTTTTACTCACTTCGCTTTTAGCACGTCTTGCTCGGTAAAAGTAATCCCTAAGAAAGGGGTCGCTTCTGGGGCAAGCATGAAAGTGCGGATGTTCATGTGGTCTTGCCCTTCAGGATTGTGTAATACGTCATCACGATAAAACGCGCCAAAGCAATCTAGGGTGTTTTGTTTACTCAGTTGATTTAGCTTAGCAAAGGCAAAAATTTTACACGAGCCATTATTTTCATTTGCCGCGCTTAGCAGGCCATGATTGTTAAAACCACTTGGGGTAAAGTCATAATTGTTGTCTATGACCGCCATGGTATCGGTAAACTCAATTTGCTGCGGTGTGCTTGCTAATTTCGAAAGAAATTCGTTAAGAGTCATTGCTTGTCCTTAAAAATTGTTCTTTATCAACTCTAACTCATTCACTTGCTGATTGATATTAAACTTAAAATTCTCTAAAAAGTTCATACCAAGCAAGCCATAGCCAACATGATTTTCTATTACCAGCACTTCAAAATTACGAATACGTTGTTGACCGACTTGAAACGACTCGAGCTGATAACGCTGTGCTTCAACAATTCCATTAGCTGTGTTTACTTGTAAGGTGCCAAGGTAATTGGCTGGGGTGTTAAGCGAGTTTAATAATGTTTGGTTAATTACAGTAAAGCTAGCGCCGGTGTCGATCATCAGCTCGGTTTCGATATCATCGTTGATGATACTGTTCACCAAATAGTGCGAACCTCGAGCAGTTAATTTTATAATTTCAACACCTGCGAGGGCTTGTTGAATCAACTGATGTAATTGCTCAGCCTGTTGTTTATAGTCATGATCTTCGGGTAGTTGATCTAGGGTTATTTGGCTCGCGACATAATCTTCTAAATGGTAGTTAGCTAATGCATTGTTATATAAGTAATGCGCGTTGCCAGGCGCGTAATCAAGCCATTGTTGACTAATATTAAGTAGGGCTTGCCATTGTTGCGTTGCAATAAGTTCATCAATATAGGATTTGCTTAGCTCGTCTATTTGTTTGTTAAGTTGTTGCTTATCATTGCTGTCTAACTGGTTGCTAAGCGCCAGTAAATTGATAATACCTTGTTGGGTATCACCTTGTGCTATTAAACGCTTTGCCTCAAGTTCAAGCATGGTGACATCGTAAGGGTGACTATTTAAAAAGGCCGTTAAAAATTGCTCACTTAAGGTGAATTTTTGATGGGAAAGCCATGTCTCAAGTTGTTGTTGCCAAATTTGTTTAAGTTGCCTTGCATAGCGAGGTTCATTCATAAGTAATTGAGTGTACTCAGCAACCGCTTTGTCGAATAATTGGTTGCTAAATAGCGCAACAGCTTGTTGAAAGTGGGCTGGTAACGCTGTGCCTTTTTGTACTTTAGGCGCTGGTGCGACAGTTTCTATTTCTAACGGCTTTGCCGGGTTAAAAAGCTGCCAAATAAAGTAACCGTTTAAGCTAAGAGAGCATAGCAATATTAATTTAAGAAAAGCATTCATCCGTTTTGCCCAATCATTTAATCTTTGTTATTTACTTACTCAGCATAAAACACATTTTTTAAAGTCGTTACTTTTTAACTAAATGATTGAGCGCCATGATATTACTGATCTCAATATCTGCTAATCCTTGATAACGATATTGCGTTGCTTGGTTATTAAGCCAAACGCTTTGGCAGCCAGCATTATTGGCACCTTGTACATCAGTATCTAGGCTATCGCCAATGTGCAAAATTTCTTTATGATTAACCTCTAACTGCTTTGCTGCGCTATCAAACAAGGTGCTGTGCGGCTTCGCTTTTCCGTGTGGGCCTGCTTGTAAAACTAACTCAAACACACCATTAAGGTTAAACTTTTCTACTTCGACATTACCATTGGTGATGGCGATGAGCCGGTAGTGTTTACTGAGGTTATTAAGTAATTCAAGTACTTCATCAGTAACGGTTATTTGACTGCGGGCATCAGCGAATGCCTGATAAGCATTTTCGGCATGCAACTGAGCTTGCTCTGCTGAAAAACCCAGATCGGTCATGGCATAGTGTAATGCTGCTTGTCGCCAGCGCGTAACGTCATCAATTAAAGTCGCATCATGTTTTAAAGCTTTATCGCGGCATGTTAACCAGTAGCTCATGCTATCGGCTGGCCATTGGTCTAATGCCTCGAGGTAATCAGCTTGTGCTTGCAAGGCTGATTTTATGATCGGATGGTTGTTGTAAAGTGTGTCGTCTAAATCAAAACTTAAAACAGAAACTGGCGATAGGGCACGGTTAAATCGGATCATAATGACAAGGGTTTACTCTGATGTTGAGCGCTTTTTAGCGCGTGGATGGGTGTTATCGTACACTTTAGCTAAATGCTGAAAATCTAAATGCGTATAAACTTGAGTTGCAGACAAACTACTGTGTCCTAACAGTTCTTGTACGGCACGCAGATCCCCTGATGATTCTAAAATATGTGATGCAAATGAGTGACGCAATTTATGCGGATGCACTTGTGAGCTGATCCCTTGCTTAATGCCCCATTCTTGCATCCGTAAGCGAACTTGGCGTACGGAAATTCGCTTTTTTTGGCTGCTAACAAACACGGCTATTTCATCAGGATGTGCAAATTGAGGGCGAATTTTCAGCCATGCTTTTAATGCACTGAGCGCTTTGCTGCCTACAGGTAATAAGCGTTCTTTGTTACCTTTACCACGGACTAAAATTTCGCCTTCAGTCGGGTTTATATCTTGTATGTTAGCGCCAACTAACTCGCTAATGCGCAGACCCGAAGAGTACATTAATTCCATCATAGCTTTGTCACGAATAGCTAAAGGCTCATCATCTGGCAGTTCTAGTAGCTTAGCCATTTGATCTACGTCTAAATTTTTGGGTAAAGGCTTGGAAAATTTTGGCCCTTTAATGGCCTCTGCCGGATTGTGATAATATGCCTGACTGGCTATATTTTTGGCTTTTAAGAATTTATATAAACTGCGAATACAACTCAGTTTTAAACTGATTGTGCGACCACTCAATTGTTTGCTGCGCATTTGCATGCTGTAACGGCGAATATGCTCACCTTGAACAGCAAACCAGTCTTCACATAGTTTACTAAAGTACAAAGCTGCGAAGCCTAGCTGGCTCGTGTATTGGTTTACTGTGTGCGCTGAGTATTGTTTTTCGTAGCGTAAGTAGTCTGCAAATAGTTGGATAGGTGTTCGCCAAGCATCACTTAATTCATCAATGTCTGGCGTCGTCACATCGCTCATGCAAGTTCCAATAAGCGCAGTTGTAATGAGCGAACAAACTCAAGGACAAAAAAGCTGTCTTTTGCCGGTTCGAAGTGATTTACGTCATCACTACCAAACGCCAAAATAGCCACAGGGTGTTTTGTGTTACCAATTAAATATAAGGCAGTCGATTGAGTCGTGTCTGAAAACAGTAAGTCTCTTTCTTGTTGGCTTACTCGACCCAAGTAAATGCCGTCGTTTTGCAGGCGATGAGCAATTAATTCATCAAACTTTTTATCGTACTTAACTAAGTGGCATTCGTTAATGGATGGATTAGTGCAGATAATATTGCGCAAATTGCTAGCCAGTGTCGTAAAGTCGTAGTTAGTCCATAACTGACGATGACAGTCGCTAAATAAGCGGTAAATTAACTCGTTTTCTTTTGCTTGTTCAACGAGCTGCTCAATCTTATTTTTTAATAACGTATTGTGTTCACGTAATTGGCGCTGTTGAATATGTACCAAAGACGTTGCTCCAGCCGTTTGCTGTTGTAGTTCAACTTCAGCGAGCACATCAGGGTTTTTAATAAAAAAATCAGGGTGTGCTTTTAAATATTCAGCAATTTGTTGTTCTGTTAGTTTGCTCATAGTGCCACTTGTCCATCAAAAACATGCTCAGCAGGGCCTGTCATTCGTACAGGGTGGCCTTCGCCTTGCCAACGTACTTGTAAACTGCCGCCGGGTAAGTCAACTTGTACGGTATTAGCAAGTTTACTTTGAATTTGTCCAACCACGACCGCAGCACAAGCACCTGTACCACAGGCTAAGGTTTCACTAACGCCACGTTCCCACACTCTTAGTTTAATGTGATCTTGCGAAATTACCTGCATAAAACCAACATTTGCACGTTGTGGAAAACGCTCATGATTTTCAAGGAGTGGGCCTAAGGTGGTGACTTCTGCGGTATGAATGTCATCAACTTCTAACACGCAATGTGGGTTACCCATCGACACTGCGCCACTAAATACTGTGTGTTCTTCAGTGCGAAGAATATAGGTCAGCTCACGCTTGCTGGCTTTTAATGGAATTTTGTTCGGTTCAAAATTAGGGTGGCCCATATTTACCGTTACTTGGCCATCTTTCTCTATATAAAGCGTGAGGTTACCAGATTTTGTTGAAACCGAAATTTTATGCTTATTGGTCAGGCCCTTCATACGTACAAAGCGGGCGAAACAGCGCGCGCCGTTGCCGCATTGTTCAACTTCGTTACCATCGGCATTGAAAATTCGATAATGAAAATCGAGATCAGGCGAGTAAGGGGCTTCAACCATAAGCAGTTGATCGAAGCCAATGCCGAAATGGCGATCTGCCAGCTTCTTTATTTGATCACGTGATAAAAAAACATTTTGAGTAATGTTATCAATAACGACAAAGTCATTACCTAGGCCGTGCATTTTTGAAAAATTAACTAACATAACGCTCTAATTCGGGTTTGCTCTGAGCTAATCATGCCACAGAGCAGGGCGGTTATAAAAACGTTTATGGTAAAATTTTCTCACCTTGCCAAAGGCTTTCTAAGGTTTCGCGTTGGCGAATTAAATGGCTTTGCTGACCATCCACCATAATCTCTGCAACACGCGGGCGTGAGTTGTAATTTGAGCTCATGGTAAAACCATACGCGCCAGCGCTGCGCTGCGCTAATAGGTCACCGGCTTGAAGTGCAAGCTCACGGTCTTTGCCTAAAAAGTCGCCGGTTTCACAAACTGGGCCGACAATATCGTAGTTGTGAGTAGGTGTATCATCTGCGCGAGGTTCAACTGGCACAATACTTTGCCAAGCTTGATACAGCGATGGACGCAACATATCGTTCATGCCAGCATCAACAATAGCAAAGAACTTATCTTGGTTTTGTTTAATAAACTCAACTTTAGTAACTAAAATACCTGCGTTGGCTGCAATCGCACGACCAGGTTCAAAAATAAGTTCTAAATCTTGGTAGTCTGCTAATCGAGCGGTAATTTTATCAACATACTCGCTTGGATGAGGAGGCGTTTCGCCATTATAAGGCACGCCAAGACCACCACCGATATCTAGGTGAGTTAGCTTGATGCCAACCGCTTTTAACTCTTCGATAAGAGTCAGTACTTTTTCAAGTGCTGCTAAGAAAGGTTTTATTTCCGTTAGCTGCGAACCGATGTGGCAATCTACACCGGTAATTTTTAAACCGGGTAGTGATGCTGCATGTTGATACACAGTCACTGCAGTTTGAATATCAATACCAAACTTATTCTCTTTTAAACCGGTTGAGATATAAGGGTGCGTTTTTGCATCTATATCTGGGTTTACGCGAATCGAAATCGGTGCCACTAAGTTAAGATCCGTTGCCACTTTTGAAATTCGTTCAAGCTCAGCCACTGACTCAACGTTAAAACACTTGATCCCCAATTCAAGTGCATAAGTAATTTCGTCAGCGGTTTTTGCAACGCCAGAAAACACAACCTTACTTGCGTCTCCGCCTGCTTGGATAACGCGTGCAAGCTCACCTTTTGAAACGATGTCAAAACCTGAGCCAAGTCGCGCTAAAATATTCAGCACGGCAATATTTGAGTTGGCTTTTACGGCATAGCACACCAAGCTATTATGTGACTTAGCAGCGTCTGCAAATGCTAAATAATGACGTTCAAAGGTTTTGCGAGAATAGATATAACAAGGCGTACCATATTGTTCGGCAAGCTCTTTGACAGCGATGTCTTCAGCGAACAGCTGATTATTATTGTAGTTAAAAAAGTCCATCTATTGGTCCTGTTTTTGCTCTGGTTGTTCGGATGGATCAGCTTGTGGCTGAGACTTTGCAGGCGGCTTAGTATCATCTGGCAGATAAAGAGCACCACTTTGTCCGCAACCTGCTAGGGTTACTAGAAGGGCGCTTAGAGGTAAAATGGTTTTTAATTTTTGGCTATGAGTCTCTTTCATTAGATTAATACGGTTGCTGGCTTTATAATCGCAGAGTAACAGAATATTTAAAAAATGCAGCTATTCGCGGATGAATTTATTCCTGTTACACTTGATGTACACAATCTGCCCCCAGATCTAGGCTTAAAGCCAGTTAAAGGACACTAAAATGACTGATCATGAATACCACACACTAGCCGATGCATTAATGCTAACTATTGAAGAGCAAATCGATGAATGTGATGCCGATTTAGACTATGAATCAGCGTCAGGTATTTTAGAAATCATCTTTCCTGATCGCAGTAAAATAGTGATCAACAAGCAAGCACCATTACACCAAGTTTGGGTGGCGACTAAATTTAACGGTCACCATTTTGAACTACGCGACGATAAGTGGATTGATAACCGCTCAGGTGCAGAGTTTTGGCAATTTATGTGTGATGCGGCAACTCGCCAAGCAGGTCAAACAATTGAATGGCGTTCTGAACTATGAGTTTAGAGTTTGTTGAATATCCAGCGCAAGGTGATCACAAAGCAACGGTTATCTGGCTTCATGGTTTAGGTGATTCGGGTGATGGTTTTGCCCCAGTTGCACCGCAACTTGCTCTACCAAAAGAGCTTGGCGTACGTTTTGTGTTTCCACATGCGCCAGTGCAGCCGGTCACCATTAATGGTGGTATGGCAATGCGTTCTTGGTACGATATTAAATCGATGGATTTAGATAAGCGTGCCGATGAGCAAGGAGTGCGTGAATCTGCTGCAAAAGTGGCTGCAATTATTGACCAAGAAATTGCAAAAGGTATCGCTCCTAACAAAATTATTCTTGCCGGTTTTTCGCAAGGGGGTGTGGTATCGCTGCACTTAGCGCCACGTCTAGATTATAAATTAGCGGGTGTAATGGCACTTTCAACCTATATGTGTGTGCCTGCAAAATTTGCCGATGAAGCCAAGCAGCAGGGGTTAAACATTTTTATGGCACATGGTCGATTTGACGATGTGGTACCGCATAGCGCAGGAAGACAAGCATTTGACGTGCTTAGCGCTAACAACATGGAAGTAAGCTGGCAAGACTATCCGATGGCGCACCAAGTTTGTGGTGAAGAACTGATGGCTATTCGAGAGTGGTTAATTGCTCGCTTGAGTTAATTTTTTGGTTTTAGAGGCCAACATGACAAAGAAACTTGTAATTACAGCAAATATGAATGCCGTTGAATCGGCAAGTTCAGCACCGACAGCAGTGACTTATCAATGGCATTGGCGACGCATCTTTATGGTCAGCAGTGTTATCTTAGTTGCGCTGGCTATATTAGTATATAGCTTTATTGGTGCTGTAAATGCTGAGCAATCACCGCAAGATGAACCGCAAGCAGAGTTTACAAATGCTGAATTACAAACCTCTTTAAATGACGCTGAGCAAGAAGAGCCAAAAGAAGTTGTTGCTCCGTCAATGAATGAGCAAACACCGTTGGTTGATAACACAGCAACGGCTAAAGCAGAGGTTGTGAGCTCAAACATTGTAGAGCCTGACGTTACATCAGTAGAGGCTGAGATCGACAGTGAAGAGGTTATTGATGAGCAACAACCTGAAACATTAGCCGTTATTCCTGATGAAGAAGCATCACAAACTGAACAGCAAGTTGAAATTGCAGCAGCACCTGATGCTCAGCAGCAGTTTTCACGGTCAGCACATATTGCCAGTGTTGCAATTGGCGCAAAAATAGACACAGATAAAGTAAGCCGCGCAGTATTAACTACCGATGTTGTTGATCGAGAACCAGTAAACGTTTTAAAAAACGATGTAAAATTAGCGCAAATTAGCAGTAGCCTGAGCTTTTTTAGCGAGCTTAGAAATATGCAGGGACAAACTGTTCGTCACCAATGGTATTACCAAGACCAACAGCTTGCTTCGATTGAATTGGCCGTAAGTAGTCCGCGATTTCGTACTTATTCAACGAAAAACATCATGCCAGAGCAACTGGGTGATTGGCGTGTTGAAGTTATTGACGCAGATGGCAACTTACTGGCCCAAAAAGAATTTAGAATTTTAGCTGAGTAATATTTAGTATCAGCCTGATAATTAATTGGATTTTTCATGACACAGACAACAAAACTAGTTCGTATCGCGACCCGTAAAAGTGCACTTGCTTTATGGCAGGCTGAATTTGTAAAAGCTCAACTAGAGCACTTCCATGACGACGTAACGGTAGAGTTGGTTCCTATGTCGACACAAGGCGATATTATCCTTGATACACCACTGGCCAAGATAGGTGGTAAAGGCTTATTCGTAAAAGAGCTTGAGCAAGCCATGCTAGATGGTCGTGCAGATATTGCGGTGCATTCGATGAAAGATGTACCTGTTGAGTTTCCTGAAGGTTTAGCATTACACACAATTTGTGAGCGTGAAGACCCGCGCGATGCGTTTGTATCAAACAACTACAAGAGTTTAGATGAGTTACCACAAGGCGCTATTGTTGGTACATCAAGCTTACGCCGCCAATGCCAAATTCGCGAAGCGCGCCCTGATTTAGACATTCGTGACTTACGCGGTAATGTTAATACGCGTTTGGCAAAACTAGATGATGGTCAATATGATGCAATCATCCTAGCTGCAGCGGGTCTAATTCGTTTAGAAATGCCAGAGCGTATTACAGCTTTTATCGAGCCAGAGGTATCATTACCTGCAAATGGTCAAGGTGCTGTGGGTATTGAGTGCCGTATTGATGATGAAGTAACAAAAGCACTGTTAGCGCCACTCGAACATAATGAAACACGTATTCGTGTTAATGCCGAGCGTGCTATGAATCGCCGTTTAGAAGGTGGTTGCCAAGTGCCAATTGGTGCATTTGCATTGGTCGATGGTGGGCAAGTGCATTTACGTGGTTTAGTGGGCGCTATTGATGGTAGCCAAATGCTACGTGATGAAGTGACAGGCCCAGTGGCTGACGCAGAGCAGTTAGGTATTACACTTGCTGAAAAGCTACTTGAGCAAGGTGCTGATAAAATTTTAGCTGAAGTATATAGAGACGCTTAATATGCATATTTTGATAACTCGTCCAGAAGGAAAAGGCACTGAGCTTGCTCTTGAGCTTCAGCAGGCGGGTTATCAAACAACCCTGTGCCCAGTCCTTACCTTAGATTACCTCACAGTAAATAGTAGTGAGCTCGCGCCGCTAGAAAATGCCGATAAAATCATTTTTATCTCGCAAGATGCCGTGCATGCCTTGTTAAAACTCACACCAACAATCAACAAAGCAGCGCAACTTTATGCGGTCGGTCAGCAAACGGCTGATGCGGTTTATGAAGCCTTTGGGCGACGAGCCGCAGTGCCCAAACAGCATGATTCAGAAGGTCTGCTTGAATTAAAAACACTACAAGATGTTGAACTAAGTAACATTGTTTTAGTGAAAGGTGAAGGTGGGCGCACGACCATAGCAAAAACGTTAAAACAACGTGGTGCTTTATTAAATCAATTGGTTGTTTACAAGCGAAGCGCAATTGAGAGCGAACCGGGCAAGTGGATGGACCACTGGCAAACAATTGATGTAGAAGGTATAGTCATTACCAGTAATGCAGCGGTGGATGCCATTTTTAATGGCCTAAAAGAGCCTCAGCTTGCATGGTTGAAAGAGCGACAGTTTTTCGTTGCCAGTGAGCGTATCGCTGACTATTTAAAGCAACAAAATGTCGTAAGAACACAGATACATATTGCTGCAGGGGCGAGCGACAACGCTATGTTCACCTGCATTAATCAGCAAGGTAGCAAAATGAGTGAAGCAGAATCAAAACAACCCGCAAAGCCAGTGACTGCACAGCCAGAGAAAAAAGCGCAAACGGCAAATACTGGGGCAAAAGCGCCTGTACAAGCTAAAAGAGGCATCAGCAAAACAGGTAGCTTAGCGTTACTTATTTCACTTTTAGTGGCCTGTGCAGTTGGCTATGAGTTTTATCTAAAATTAAATAGCGATCAGCAATCGGCTGTGGCATTGACTGAACTGACAGATGAAAACCTTCGCTTACAGCAGCAAATTGATGCATTAAAAAGTGCCCAACAAACAATGCAGCACTCGCTTTATAACAGTGAACAAAAGGTCACTGATGCACTAAACGAAAGTGCTGAGCAAACACAGCAGCAATTACAAGCGGCTTTAAAGCGCGCCGAGCAGCAAACTTTCACGCTTAATCCGCAAGAAGTCACAAGCTTGCAGCGTATGGCCGAATTTAAATTGTGGGCAGAGCACGATTACCAAGGGGCTGCTGCTGTGCTATCTCGCTTAGATAGCTTGCTTGCAGAACACCCGGGTACAGGCGCTATTCGCCAAGCAATTCACCAAGATTTACAAACCTTGAATGCCATAGAACCTGTTGCTGTTGAGGCAATTTATTTAAAACTACATGGCATTAATCAAAAAGTGGATGAACTGGTATTTAATGCTATTTCACTCCCTGAAGAAGTCGTTAAAGAAGACCCAAATCAACTAAGTGAAAATGTCAGTGAGTGGCGTCAAAACCTTGCGAAGTCGTGGCAGCAGTTTAAAGACTTCTTTGTTACAGTGCGCACACGTGAAGATATGGTTATCGCACCATTTTTAAGTGAGCAAGAGCGTCACCTAGTAAAACAGCGCTTAAGTTTATACTTAGCTCAAGCGCAAGATGCGGTATTAAGTAAACAAAGTAGTGTGTATTTTAGTGCTGTTGATGCTGCTCATAGCTTGGTAAAAGATTACTTTAAGCAAGATGATGCGCAAACAAAAGCGGCCTTAAAAAGTCTTGCTGAGCTTTCGAAAGAGCAGCTCGATTTTAGTCCAAAAGTGTCACTACAAAGTACTGAGCAGGTGAAGGAGTGGGCACAATGATCCGCTTTTTATTAATCATTATTGCAATAGCAGTCTGCTTAGGGATTGCCCCTTTTTTTATAGATCAAAAGGGTTATGTACTAATTGCCTTTAATAAAACAACCATTGAAGGGACTATTTGGGGCATCACAGCACTTTTAATATTAGCATTCGCTGCACTGTTTTTACTTTATAAGCTTTGCCGTTACTTAATATCTTTATATAGCCATACACGCCATGGCTTTTTTGCGCGCAGTGAAGAGCGTAAACAAGCGGCTATTGAGCAAGGTGTATGGAGCTTAATTAATAACGATTATGCACAGCTTGAGCTTACACTTGATAACAATAGTGTTGCAGATAAGTGGAGCGATATACGTTATGCGCTTCTTGCTAAAGCGGCATTAGCTAACAATGAGAGCGAAAAAGCGGTTAGTTATCTTGATAAAATAAGCCAGGATAAGCAGTTAAAAGTGGCTAATTTATGGATTGCTAGCGGTGAAACCAGCACCATTTTTGCTGACCTTAAAGCGTTAGCTGAGCGCAAAAAAGCCACGAGTTTAGAGCTTAAAATGTATGCCCATGTATTGGTAAAAGAGCAAAAGTGGGCGTCATTGAATGACTTTATGCCGCGTTTATTGCGCAAGAAAACACTTTCAGAGCAAGAGTGGCAACAACTTTTTGATAGTTACTTTGCAGCTCAATCAAACGGAGATTTAACTGAGCGTTATGAGCAATTAGCCAAAAACCTGAAACCACATGCTGAGGTAAGCTATTTAACGGCGATGGCGAAGGCAGGTGAGTTAAACAAAATTGAGCTAAGCTTAATTAAAATGATAAAAAAACCGCTGCAACATAAAGACTTAGCACGTATTTTACGTACTAGTAGCGCTGGCGATGCACTCAAGTTGCAATCAAGTTTGCAGGATGTATTAAAAAAAGATACCGAAAATACAGATTTACTATTAGCCCTTGCATGTTTAGCAAATGCGCATGGTGAATATGACTTAGCTGCGCGGGTGTTTGATAAAGCGCTTAATGCTGATAACCGCCATGCCTATTTGCAGCAAGCGGTTCTTAGTTATAGTAAGAGTGCCCAACCAGAAAAAGCATTGGTACTCTATCAATAATTTTACTTCAGCCGGCAAAGGAGCAATGGCTTGAAAAACTTATTTACACTGACAATAAGTATTGCACTTGCTTACTTTCTTACAGGGTATTTAAGTAATTCTTTGCTGGCGATTGATGGTTATGCGGTTGCAGCGTGGCCGCCTGCAGGTATTGCGCTTGCCAGTATCTTACTGCTTCGAAATCGTGCTCTGCTAGGAGTTTTGCTAGGGGCGTTCTTTGTAAACCTTATTCACCTTGATAAAGTTACTGATATTTTTCACTGGCAAATGATGTTGCAAGCTATTGGTGTGACAAGTGCATCAACATTTCAGGCTTGGCTTGCCTATTACATTATAATTCATGTAGTTAAACGCCCGATTGAGTTATCGTCATTAAAGCAAAGTATGATTGGTTTAATGATAGGCGGCCCTTTGTGTAGCTTGATTGCAGCATCAATTGGCACCGGCTTATTGGTCATTAATAATGTTATTCCGAGTTATGCGGCGCTTAATAATTTTATCGCATGGTGGATTGGCGACAGCATTGGGGTGCTGATTTTCACACCATTAATTTTAGCGGCATTTAGTTACCACCACACTCGTCAACGGCTGCAAATCATTGTGCCGTCGTTATTAATTTATGTGGTTATTTGTGTCAGCTTTTATGGTGCAGCCAGTGTAAAAAAAGACAAAGACTTACAGCGCCAGCAAGCAAAAGTCAGTGCAATTCATACTAATCTTGAACACCAAGTTGATGAAATTAAATCGCATTTATCTTTATTAGCTACTTTTTTTGCTAGTAGTGACATGGTTGATTTTGATGAATTTAAGCGTTTTACAACAAGGCAACTACAATATAGCAAAGAAATCCTTGCCCTTGAGTGGGCACCTAAAGTTATTCACTCACAACTAAATAACTATCAAAGTCTACTGCGTGATGAACTGGGTGCTGATTACTACGTGAAAGAAAAAAATGCTGCAGGACAGTGGCAGCCGGTAAGTAAGAGAGCAGTCTATTTTCCGGTGCAATATATTCATCCATTAGTAGGGAACGAACCAGCGCAAGGCTTTGATTTGGCTTCAAACGAGTTACGTAAACAAGCGTTAACTGACTCTCGGTTAATTAAAAATGTCACCGTCAGTGAGCCTATTACTTTGATGCAAGGTGATGGTAACGAAAAGGGCGTTTTATTCTTTAACCCTGTTTATTCAGACATTAATCATCAGGTCGGCTTTCGGGGTTATGTTGTTGCTGTGGTTAATTTAGAGTTGCTGGCACAAACACTAAATTTTAATCAAAATACTGAGATTGAAACCAGTTTTTTTGATGTTACCGATGGTACTAACCCTGTCGAGATTTACAGCCCACACCGTGTTGGTACAACCGCTATTGCGAGCTTTAATTTTATTATTGGCGAGCGCGTTTGGCAGGTGAAATTATGGGAGTCAGTAGCGCAGTCGTCATGGCTGCCTTATTGGCTAGCGCAAATAGTCGGTATGCTGTTTGTTTGGTTATTGATCACATTTTTGATTTCAGTAACCGGTACTAATATTCAAATTCGTCAGCAAGTAGCGAAACAAACTCAAAGCCTTCGCGAAGAAAAACTAAAAGCCGATAAAGCCAGCCAAATTAAAAGTGAGTTCTTGGCGAATATGAGCCATGAAATACGCACACCTATTAATGGTATAAAAGGTTTGCATTATTTAGCAATGCAAGAGCCTGACTGGCAACAAGCCCGTGGTTATATTGATCAAGCCGATGGTGCATTGAATGTACTATTACGGGTAATCAATGATGTTTTAGATTTTTCTAAAATAGAAGCGGGGCGATTGGAGCTACATCAAGAACCCATCGATGTGAATGCGTTGGTTAATGAACTGACTAACTTATTGCAGTTTGAACTTAATTCCCGTGCTTTAAAGTTTAAGGTTGAGTTTGATGCATCTGCGCACTTATTGATCCACACCGACCCAATTCGTTTAAAACAAGTATTATTAAACCTGTTAAACAATGCGGTGAAGTTCACTCAAGAAGGCACGATTACATTACGTATTTGGCAGCAGGGTAAATTTACTTACTTTAGTGTTATTGATACTGGCATCGGCATCAGTAAAGAGGCGCAGCAGCGCCTGTTTAAACCATTCTCACAAGCCGATAGCTCAACCTCTCGTCGCTTTGGTGGCACAGGTTTAGGCTTGAGTATTTGCCAAAAACTCATTGTTATGATGGGAGGCGAGATAAGCCTCAGTAGCTCTGAGGGGCAAGGTTCAACGTTTACAATTTCGCTGCCATTTGAGTCCCCTCTTGAAGAGGTGATTCATAGCGACGATGAGTTAGCTGATATCGATGTGACAGCTGTTTCATTTGCTGGCGATACAATTCTATTGGTTGAAGATAACCCATTGAATCAACATGTGGCGAGTTCGATTTTAAAAACTAAAGGTTGCCAACCTGATATCGCTAAAGATGGCCACGAGGCTATTAAGATGATCAGTGAAAAAAGCTATGACCTTGTACTCATGGATATTCAAATGCCGAATATGGATGGCTTACAAGCGACTAAGGTTATTCGCAACGAGTTACTGATCACCGATTTACCGATTATTGGCTTATCGGCAAATGCCCACGATGATGATCTTAAGAAAGGTTTAGCCAGTGGTATGAATGGTTATTTAACTAAACCAATTGATGCTGATAAACTTTTTAAAACCTTGTGGCATTTTTTGCATAATGCTAGCGGCCATTAAAGCAGACATTTGACCTCAAAAAAG
Source organism: Pseudoalteromonas sp. bablab_jr010 (assembly GCF_016464105.1). Classification (NCBI taxonomy): domain Bacteria; kingdom Pseudomonadati; phylum Pseudomonadota; class Gammaproteobacteria; order Alteromonadales; family Pseudoalteromonadaceae; genus Pseudoalteromonas; species Pseudoalteromonas sp. bablab_jr010. The sequence continues at coordinate 69,697 of NZ_JACDWV010000160.1, forward strand.
TAAATAAAATCATCTAAACTTGAAATATCGCCGTGGGTACGTATGATCCGCGCAAATTTACTGAACCTGAGTGCTAATTATGATCAATAACAAACTCCCTTTGCTTGATATTCACCGTCATCTAGATGGTAATGTTCGCCCACAAACGATCTTAGACCTTGGTCGTCAGTTTAATCTTGAATTACCTGCTGACAACATTGAAGCGCTTATTCCGCACGTACAGGTTATCGACCCTGAACCAAATTTAGTGGCATTTTTACAAAAGCTTGATTGGGGTGTAAAAGTACTGGGTGATTACGATGCTTGTCGTCGTATTGCTATCGAAAACGTTGAAGATGCGATTGCCCAAAACCTCGATTACGTTGAGCTTCGTTTTAGTCCATATTATATGGCGCAAAGCCAAGGCTTACACCCGCAAGGAGTTGTCGAAGCGGTGGTTGATGGTGTAAAAAGTGCGTGCCAAAACGCGCCAATTAAAGCTAACTTAATCGGCATCATGTCGCGTACATATGGCACCAAAATCTGTCAGCAAGAGCTTGATGCGCTACTTGCTTTTAAAAATGATTTAGTGGCGGTTGATTTAGCTGGCGATGAAATTGGTTTCCCGGGTGAGCTATTTGTTGATCACTTTAAACAAGTTCATGATGCATACTTAGCTGCCACGATTCATGCCGGTGAAGCACGCGGTAGCGAAAGCATTTGGCAAGCAATTAACGAGCTTGGTGCAACGCGTATTGGTCATGGTGTAAAAGCAATTGAAGATGCTGCACTAATGGATTACTTACGTGATAAACGCATTGGTATTGAGTCTTGCTTAACCAGTAACATTCAAACCAGTACTGTTGCTGAGCTTGCAAAACACCCGCTAAAAACCTTCTTAGACCATGGTATTTTGGCATCGATTAATACTGATGATCCGGCCGTTGAAGGTATTGAAATAGCGTATGAGTATCAAGTAGCAGCACCTGCGGCAGGGTTAAGCCAAGCCGATATGGAAAAAGCGCAAGCTAATGCGCTTGAAATTGCTTATTTAAGCGATGCAGATAAAGCGGCTTTAAAACAGTTAGCTGCTAATCGTTAAGCAGCTAACTTATACTTGGTGCTCTTGGCATGAAACGTAGTTTTCATATAATGCCTTGAGCACGTCACCTCGGCTGATCATGCCAACAACCTTACCACCCTCGATAACTGGGTAATTCTTTGGCTTACCCGTTTTCATGGCATCAGCCAACTCAATGATATTTTGATCGCTACTCACGGTAACAACATCGGTGCGCATGAGTTGTTTTACCTTTACCACGCCATCGCAGAAATAACTGTTTTGCATGAGCGGTTGCTGCAGCTCTTGTTCTGAAATAAAGCCAACTAAACTTTTGTTGTCATCGAATACAGGTGCGCCTAGTAATTTAAACTTTTGCAGCTCGCTAATCGCGGTGGTCATTTCAGTTTCAGGCGTAATGTGTGGCAACTTACGTTGCATAAAGTCTTGTACTTTTGTATTTAGCATTTGGGTCTCTCCCCATCGTTATTCTAAACAGAGTATGGTCAAGGAAATGCAGTTTGTGAAATCGTTTAGACGGATTAAGGCGATAGGTAAAACAAATAAAAAAGGCATCCAATTGGATGCCTTAAAAATAACCGGTATGAGTTAGTTATTTAATGAATGCAAATGCATCAGCGTACATGTTCTCACGTACCGCACCATGGTTAATAAAATCATCGCGAACCACGCCAATCATGTCGAAGCGGCCTGCCATGTAAATATCGTATGGTTCTAAAGACACTATATCTTCCATAACGGCCTTGTGGACGTAACCGGTTTTGCCAGTCCAGCTTTGCGGCGCATTTTCAACCACTGGAATGTATTGGAAATGTGGGTTGCTGTTTGCCCATGCTTGCATTTCATCATGAGCATAAAGCGCAGCTTGCTCACGAACACCCCAGTAAAATAATACAGGGCGCTCACAGCCAATTTCAGCAAGGTGATCAGCCATTGATTTGGCATAAGAAAAACCAGTACCGCCAGCAAGTAGAATAATTGGGCGCTCACCCTCAACTCGCAGCTGTGATACACCTAAACCCACTTCAACATTAACTTGCTGTTGCTCTGTATGTGCTTGACGTAAATGATCAAGCGCTTGCATTGCATACGAATCAGCACCTGCGGCACCAATATGTAGTTCAATTTGGTCAGTTTGTGAAGGGCGGCTTGCAATAGAAAAGGCACGCTTATCTTTTTCGCCTAATACAAGTTGCATATATTGGCCTGCCTCGAATGACACAGGTTGCTGTGGTTTCAAAATGACCTTATGTACATGGTCTGTAAGCGGGCTGATCGCAACAACGTCAGCGAGTAATGTTTGCATAGTTTACCTTTATAAGCACAGAAGCAAATTCGGTTATGAATCGCACTCATAACCGTTAAATTTTGAGCAGTTTAACATAGTCACAGCTTAGAGAATATCTAAGCTGTCCCATAATTCATCAACACGTTCTTTGATTTTTGGATCCATAACAATGGGCTCACCCCATTCACGATCTGTTTCGCCTGGCCATTTATTGGTTGCATCCATGCCCATTTTTGAGCCAAGGCCCGAAACTGGCGATGCAAAATCTAAATAATCAATTGGCGTGTTTTCGATCATCGTCGTATCGCGAGCAGGGTCCATACGCGTTGTAATGGCCCAGATCACGTCGTTCCAATCACGTGCGTTTACATCATCATCGCAAACAATCACGAACTTGGTATACATGAATTGACGTAAGAAAGACCACACCCCCATCATCACGCGCTTGGCATGACCTGGGTATTGTTTTTTCATCGTGACCACAGCCATACGATAAGAACAGCCTTCAGGTGGTAGATAAAAATCTACAATTTCAGGGAATTGCTTTTGCAGAATTGGTACGAACACTTCGTTCAATGCAACCCCGAGTACTGCTGGCTCATCTGGTGGACGGCCAGTGTAAGTGCTGTGATAAATTGGGTTTTCACGATGTGTAATGTGAGTGACCGTCATCACCGGAAACTCGTCTACTTCGTTGTAGTAACCTGTGTGGTCGCCATAAGGGCCTTCTGGTGCTGTTTCACCTGGCATAATATAACCTTCAAGCACGAACTCTGCGGTAGCAGGCACTTGTAGGTCATTTGAAACCGATTTAACAACTTCAGTTTTACTACCGCGTAGTAAACCAGCAAATGCATATTCGCTTAGGGTGTCTGGTACTGGTGTTACAGCGCCTAAGATTGTCGCAGGATCGGCACCTAATGCGACAGATACAGGGTAAGGTTCGCCTGGGTGCTCTTTACACCATTCACGAAAATCTAATGCGCCACCGCGGTGCGATAGCCAACGCATAATAATTTTGTTTTTACCCAATAGCTGCTGACGGTAAATGCCTAAGTTTTGGCGCTTTTTATAAGGCCCTTTGGTAACCGTTAGACCCCATGTGATCAAGGGAGCAGCATCACCCGGCCAGCAATGTTGGATAGGCAGCTTAGTTAAGTCAACATTATCGCCTTCAAGTATAACTTGCTGACAAGGCGCTTTTTTTACTTCTTTAGCTGGCATATTCAGTACTTGTTTGAATACTGGGATTTGCCCTAGTGCCTCTTTAATGCCTTTTGGTGGCTCAGGCTCTTTTAGAAAAGCTAATAACTTACCAACTTCGCGCAGTTCACTGACATCATCTTGGCCCATACCCATCGCTACACGTTTGGGCGTACCAAAAAGGTTAGCAAGAACGGGAATGGTGTGACCTTTAGGGTTTTCGAATAACAGAGCAGGGCCTTCTGCACGTAACGTACGGTCGGCAATTTCGGTCATTTCAAGGTAAGGATCAATTTCTTGTTTGATCCGCTTTAACTCACCTTTTTGTTCTAATAACTCGATAAATTCGCGAAGATCTTTGTATTTCATTATAGCCGCTTAAACGCTGAATAAACTGTCGCTATTATACTCAAAACCACTGATTAAGCTAATTTAGCCACGAAAGCTTTTGCTATTACTGGGTTAAGCTACATTGGTACTTTTTACCTCTTAAAATCAGCATGGCTTCATCGCCTTTAGACCAAAACAGCACATTATCGGCACTGTATTTAACCCCAGAGCCGCTTACTTGGCGATTGAGTAAATATTCACTCTCCTTAAATGTCAGTCTGGCTTCCTCATCATTGTACTCAACGATACTGGCGCTGAGGGTCTCATCGCACAGATAGTTGCTCGGTGCACTTTGCTCAGCACATGCGCACAAGGTAACTAAAGCGAGCCCCGAGAGAAGTGGTTTAATCATAGAAACACCTCTATTTTTGAATGAGCTATAAGCCTAACAAAGAAAAATTAACCGTTGGTGAAAATGGCAGGATAAGTTATGTTGATAGTGTATTTAATGGGCAAGGAACCACCATGGCAGGCACAAATTTACTAACCTTACTTGATGATATTACAACACTTTTAGACGACATTGCGACGATGAGTAAAGTCGCAACAAAAAAAACAGCAGGGGTGTTAGGTGATGACCTCGCGCTTAATGCTCAGCAAGTTACAGGGGTAACTGCCGATAGAGAGTTGCCAGTGGTTTGGGCTGTGGCAAAAGGCTCGTTTATCAACAAAGCCATCTTAGTGCCCGCAGCGTTATTGATTAGTGTTTGGTTGCCTTGGTTAATCACTCCGCTGTTAATGGTTGGCGGGCTGTTTTTGTGTTTTGAAGGTGCAGAGAAAATTATCGAAAAGCTGTTTGGTCACGCTCAACAAGAAGATGAAGGTGTGGTTGAACAACAAGACTTACAAGAATACGAAAAGCAAAAAATCAAAGGAGCAATCCGTACTGATTTTATCCTCTCTGCAGAAATTATAGTGATAACGCTAGGTACGGTTGCTGGCGCAACGCTGGTTAATCAAGCTTTAGTGCTCAGTGTAATCGCAATTATTATGACCATTGGCGTGTATGGGTTAGTTGCTGGGATTGTTAAACTTGATGATGCTGGTTTGTATTTACTGCAAAAAGCGCAGCAAAGTGGCGGTAAGTTTAAAGAGCTTGTAGGTAAGTTTTTACTTGCTGCAGCGCCTAAGTTAATGCGCTTTTTAGCCTTTGCAGGAACGGTTGCTATGTTCTTAGTTGGCGGTGGCATATTGGTACATGGGATCCCTGTTTTGCATCACGTCAAGCAAGGTAGCATCGAGTTTGTAACGGATTTAGTTGGCAAAACTGGGGAGTTGGCTACGCCGATTATATTTGATGGTTTATTGGGTGTTTTGGCTGGGGGGATCGTCGTTTTAATGACAATTATCTATAAGAGATTTTTTCGGTAACAATTGTTATTTATAAGTATACTGGTTGGGAGTTATTTGTTACCTTTTATTTTACTCTAAATTTAAAAGGGAATTTTATGTCTAGATTAATCATAATTATATCTTGTTTGCTTATTAGCTTTATTAGTAATGCAAAACCAAAACCTTTACCAATTGAAACCTTCAGTAAAGCTAGCGAGTTTGGAAGTGTGAAGATTTCACCTACTGGTAAATACCTAGCCGTAATGACGCAGCCTAACGGCAAGAATTCTTTAATGATTTTGGATACTGATACATTTAAGGTATTGCATGCGATAAACTTTCCAAAAAATGCTCAAGTCGGCAACTATTACTGGGTGAATGAAGAGCGTATTGTATTAGCTAAAGAGTATCTAAAAGGTTGGAAAGATCATCCTGAATACCATGGTGAGTTGTTTGGTGTAAACGCAGACGGCAGTCAAGGGGAGTATTTGGTTGGTTATCAAGGTGAAAGGCAAACTGGGACGAGAATTAAAAAGGCAACTCCTGTATTAGGGACCTCTTATGTGCTTGACCCATTGGTAGAAAATAAGCGTAAAATGTTGGTTTTAACCATACCATGGACAGCTGCCAAAGAGCCTCACACGATTGTGTATGAAGTAGATGTCTATCGAGGGACAAGAAAAAAGATCACACGTTCACCTTCAAGAATGGCTAGTTTTCTGACTGATCATGAAGGCAACGTAAGAGTATCCGCCTCGACTGATGACTATATTAATCCAAAAATATATATCCGCCCTAAATCTGGTGGTGAGTGGGAAGAGCTCAATTTAAAGGATATTTCGTATAGTGATGTTGGGTTGCATGCTTTTGATAGCACGGATGAATCTGCTTATGTGACGGCTTCTGTTAACGGAGAAGCTAAAGGGCTTTATAAGTTAAATCTTAAAACTAAACAATTTGATCTAATCCATAAAGAAAAAAGTGTTTCACCAAAGCAGGTGTGGGTGGATGAAGTATCAAAAGAACTTTTTGCTGTCGAGCATGAGTTAGGCTACCCAACCTATTCTTTTATAGATAATAACACTAAGAAAAGCCAGCAATTAAAAGCTCTTTTAAGAGTGCTTGAGGGCCAGCAAGTTCAATTAGTCAGCAGTACCGTAAATGGTGATAAGAGCGTCATTTTTGCCTCAAGTGACACTAATCCTGGCAGTTATTACTTATTTGATGCTAAAACTAATAATCTCGGTTTTCTATTCTCATCCAGAAGTTGGATTAAACCTAGTCAAATGGCGATTACAAAGCCTATCAATTTTACAGCACGTGATGGACTAGCTATCTACGGTTACTTAACTATTCCAAATAACGCTGAAGAAAAAAACTTACCATTAGTAGTAATGCCGCATGGGGGTCCTCATGGTCCAAGAGATTGGTGGGGATATGACTCAACAGCTCAGCTTCTTGCGAGTAGAGGAATTGCTGTACTAAAGGTTAACTTTCGTGGCTCAGGTGGCTTTGGACGAAATTTTGAACGTGCCGGCCATCGCAAGTGGGGACAGGAAATACAATACGATATTATAGATGGTGTAAAATATCTTATTTCAAGCGGTATTGCTGATAAAGGTAACATTTGCATTATGGGGGCCAGCTTTGGTGGATATTCCGCGTTACAAAGTGCGATCTTGGAACCTGGTATGTTCCAGTGTGCGATTGGAGTTGTAGGTGTATATGATTTACCACTCATGTTTGATGAGGGAGATGTATCTGAGCGTGATAGCGGGCAACGTTTTCTAAAAGTGGTATTAGGCGAGGATGAAGAGCAACTAAAGCGTTTTTCACCAAGCTACAATATAGAAAAGTTAAAAGCTCCAGTATTAATTTTTCATGGTGGGGAAGATCGAAGGGCGCCTATCGAGCAAGCTGAGTCGTTAGTTTCTGCTTTAAAGAAAGAGAATCATCCCTATATTTATGAGCTATTAGATGATGAAGGTCACGGTTTTTATAAAGAAGAGCACCGCACTCTTTACTATAAAAAAGTATTGGCTTTTTTAGATGATCATTTAAAGCTTTAATGAAAAGTGCCGGCGAGCAAGCTCGCCGGCAAGGATTTAGCACGGGAACGTAAGCGTGCTAGTGTGCAAGGTCTTCCTTTAAGTTGTACAAACTCAAAAGATGATTCGTTCATTAAGCAATGAAGCCTAGTTGCAATTTAAAACAGAGCAGGAGAGTGACTCTGTTATTGCTAATAAGCATTTATAAAACCAACAAAGTAATATAAATACTGTGTCATAAAAAATGTTATAACATAACAAAAATAAAGTAAATAGCGAGAGTCATATTATTAGGCTGGTTTCTTCTGCGTGATATTTATGGGTAACAGATTATTGAGTATTCAACTTACTACAATCGTAACTCAAGCATAGCTCTGCGAGCTCAACCTTTGCTTTAGGATTCCCTTGTAAGGTGGCTTTGTTGAGCCAGTAAGCTGCTTTTTCGTTATTCACTTCTGTCCCTTGGCCATCGCGATACATCTGACCCAAGTTTAATTGTCCCCATGAATAACCATCTTCCGCAGACAGGGTAAAACTTTTCAACGCTTCCTCGTATAAGCCATCTTTGAAGTAAGTGATCCCCTCCTGATTATGTTTATCGAGCTTAACGCCCGTATATAAAGGCTTAGGTCTAGGCGGGTGCATAACAAAACCACCAAATAAACTATAAAGCTCAGGTCGCATAATCTTATATATGCTGCCTTCATCATAAAGCTGCTGTATTTGTGATTTACTGAAAGTCAGGGTTTTACTAGAAAAGTAATCATCTTGAACTAGCATGCTGGTTCGCATCGCAATCTCGATGTCTTTATTGTACTTGTAAGTGTAGTTAGCAACTCTAAAAGTCATGTTCTTGTCATCCAATTCAACGAGCTGAGCTACTTTTAGGTTGTTAATACGTTTTGGTTTGCCAGTAAACTTATCTGAATAGACAAAATAGGTATCAAACAACTTTGGCTCGTTTAGGTAAGTTTGCTCGTTCTCAGTTTGTTCATTCGCCCCGATTAATGCTTTTGCTAATAGGTAAGCGATGATGAATAGGCCAATAAAGTACTTTATAAACGACGCTAACTCTAAGGCGGGCAATGAATACCAAGGTGCAGGAGTAACATAGCCACAGTCATCACATTGTCTTTGATAATTAATAGAAAGTGGCATGATGGGCAAAATAGTAAAGCGCAAAACTTTACTGTGATTGCTTAAAGAATAATGTTCACTATGGCAATGTGGACACGTTTTTTGTTTTTTATAAAAAACATCAGCGGGTGCGGTATTAAATAGAAGCATCGTTTCTTCCTGAATATTGCTATCAATAAACTAGAACAAATGCAGAGAGTTAGAAAGCACCAAACTGTAAGCAAATATGAATTAAATATGCTGAACAATGTTTTCGTTTAGAGAAACAGCACATTCTCTGCTATGATCCACAGCATCTTCGAGGATGTCCCTCAATTATCAAGTTTGGAATATTACTGTGACCGCTACTGCTTTTTCATCTTTGGCTTTGCCGCAAGAGTTAACCGATAACTTATCAACTTTAGGTTATACGCAAATGACGCCTGTGCAAGCGCAAAGCTTGCCAGTGATCTTGCAAGGCAAAGATATTATTGCCCAAGCTAAAACCGGGTCGGGTAAAACGGCTGCATTTAGTCTAGGTGTGCTGGCTAAGTTAAATGTGAAACGCTTTCGTATTCAGTCTCTCATTTTATGTCCAACCCGAGAATTAGCAGAGCAGGTAGCGGAAGAAGTTCGTAAGCTAGCCCGTGGTATTCATAACATTAAAGTTTTAACCTTATGTGGCGGTGTGTCTATTGGTCCACAAATTGGCTCATTAGAGCATGGTGCGCATATCATTGTTGGCACGCCAGGTCGTGTTGATGACCATATTCGCAAAGGCACATTGCGCTTAAATGATGTTGAAACCTTGGTGTTAGATGAAGCTGATCAAATGCTAGATATGGGTTTCCAAGATACCCTTGATGCTATTGTTGAGAGTATTCCAAATCAACGCCAAACATTATTGTTTAGTGCGACTTATCCAAAATCAATTGCTGCGATAGCTGAGCGAGTGCTTAGCAATCCAGAAATGATTAAGGTTGAAGAAGAGCAAACAAAAAGTACAATCAAGCAATACTTTTATAAGCTAGATAACAACAAACAGCGCTTTAATACATTGAAGCTGTTGTTATTAAAGTTCCAGCCAGAAAGCTGTGTGGTTTTTTGTAACACCAAGGTTGAAACTCAACAGATTTGTGATGACCTTTATGCTGAAGGGTTTAGTGCGGTTGCCTTACACGGTGATTTAGATCAACGTGAACGTGAGCGCACTTTAATTCGCTTTGCTAATAAAAGTGCCTGTATTCTGGTTGCAACGGATGTTGCTGCGCGTGGCTTAGATATCAACGATATGGACATGGTAGTGAACTACCACCTCGCGCATGACCCTCAAACCCATGTACACCGTGTTGGTCGTACTGGTCGAGCAGGTAAAAAGGGTATTGCATGTTCTATTTATGGTGAAGCAGAGCAATTTAAAGTGGCACAAATTGGCGACCACTATGAGCGCGACTTTGACCCTGAACCAATTCCGCCATTTAGCTTGCTCGAAAAGCCTGCTTATAAGCCAACCATGGCGACAATTATGATTGATGCTGGCAAGAAGCAAAAAATTCGTGCCGGTGATATTTTAGGTGCATTAACTGGTAAAGAGGGAATTGCTGGTCATCAGGTAGGTAAAATTAACGTACTTGATAATGTGGCCTTTATTGCTGTTGAGCGAGCAGCTGCAAAACCTGCATTACGCAAATTGACCGAAGGTAATATTAAAAAGCGCAAGATCCGTGCGCGACGTTTGAGTCGGTAATCTGGTTAATTATGAGCAGCTAGCTTTAAGTTGCTCATATTCGAGTTGTATTCTCTTAAACTCAATTGCACAGCCTTGGCGGTCTGGGTGGTGTTTTAACGCTAGTTGTCGCCAACGCTTTTGTAACTGTTTTTCCGAAAAATCAGTAGGTAGCTGCCACGCCTGTTGTAATTGTATTAGCTGCTGCTGAGGTAATGAGTGAATGGCCTTTTTTGGGCTAAATGACGAAAAGCGCTGCCAAAAATCAGTTAACAACGCATCAATTTCATCGCTTGTTGTATCAAAGTTTTGCCAATCTAAATAATAACCCCGTAGCGGGTCATGACTTTCTAATGCGTTACTTGTTTGCTTACTAATAAGTTCAATATGTAAAGAGGCAATCTCTAGCTGTTGCTCTGGCGCAAGTTGTGCTTGCAGTTGATACAAGCCATTCATAACTAAAAAGTTGCGTTTAAACAGATCTTTTTGTGGGTCTGCGTCTAATGATTCTATTTTTCCAGATTCACTAAGTGCGCTGGCAAGCGTATGAACCTTCCAAACAGGCTGTTCCAAAAGGAGGTAAAAAATCTCATCAATCAGTGGGTTAACCATTGTTCGCAAGCCTGACTTTGGTGTAATCTAAATGTGTGTACGCTATCACAGCTAAACAATTGAAACTACAAAGTTGCTCTGAGATAAATATTTAGCATTATAAAATTAGCATAAAAAGCCAAGTATAAGATTAGGGATATTAAATATATGCTCGCACCTACACGTTTAAGCATACTTTGTTCAGCGTTTTTTTGCTGTTTTTTCGTTATGCCCTTCAATTTGGCTGCAAATTCATTATTTGAGCAATTCACACAACAAGAACAGTGGGAAGATAAGCATCAACTAGGGTTACAGTTAATTTCAGAAGGTTCACTGAGTAATGAGCAAACTCTTGATGTTTATATGCAATTAGCCGATTTAGCATTAGAGAAAGACTTATTTTCTAAAGCAATTGAAAATTACCAAAAAGTTGAGTTATCTACATCATTTGATACCAATCCGGAGCGTTTCTTTCGTGCAATAAAAATGCAAGGAGTGACCTACTATTATCAAGGTTTGATGCAACAGGCGCTAATAGCGTACTTAAAAGCGATACCTTTTGCTGAAAAAATGCCTGACCCACTAGCTAAAGCCAATTTAATGAGCAATATTGGTCTCGCTTATTTTGATATGTTTAATTTGAATCAAGCTTTAAATTACTACAAACAGGCCAAAGATATTTATGAGCAACATGGTAGTGAGCAAGATAAAGCTGATATTTTGCATAACATTGCCGGAATATATATTCGACTTTCAAGTTACGAAGTTGCTCTTGAAATGTACAGAGAAACATTAAATATATTCCAAAGTTTAGGTGATATGGATGGTGTCGCTCAATCCTATGGAAATATGGGGGTAGCTTATTCTGAGCTTGGGCAGTATCAACTCTCTTTGCATTATTATCAGCGTGCTTTGCGCTATTATCAAGAAACAAATAACGCCTATTTCTTGTCTTCTCGCCATGGCAACATTGCTAATGTTTATTTGCGCACCGGTGATTTAGAGCTTGCCTTAAGCCATGCCGAAAAAGCAATTGAGTTTGCAAAAAAAATTGACAACAAAGCCTTAGAGTTGGCCGGCGTGTTGTCACAAGCAAAAATTGAATTGTTACAGAATAAATTAACAAAAGCTGAATCCACTTTAACTACTTCAGTACAGATGGCAAAGGAGTACAAAGACGATTTACGTGTTCAAGATGGTATGGGAATGATGGCTTTAATTAAAGCAGGTCAAGGTGATTTTGCTACAGCCGTTGCGAATTTTGATAAGTTTGTTCGTTCATTTAACTCGGTTCAAAATGCCAAATTATTAAAGTCGATGGGAGAGTTACAAAGCCAGATACAAGCAACTCAGCTCAATCAAGAAATAATCGAACTAAAGCAACGTCAACAAGTACAAGATCTCGAAATGTCCAAACAACGACAGTTGGGCATTATGCTATTCATCTTATTCGTTATGCTGGTGGTAACAGGTATTACTGTATACCGTCGTAGTATTGAAAAAGGCGCTAAAGAGCAGCTTTCTTTAATGGTGGCAAAACGAACAAAAGAACTTGAAGAAACAGCAGAAAAATTGCGCAGAGCTAACGAAATAAAGAGTCAATTTTTAGCAAATATTAGTCACGAAATTCGTACGCCGCTAACTGCAATTTTAGGGCAAACAGATAATTTAATTAATGGTTATTATAAACCAGAGCACTTAAATGATGAACTTGCTGTTATCCAAAAACAAAGTGATCATTTAAAAGAGCTAATAAATGACGTGCTAGATATCAGTAAAATTGAAGCTAACAAGCTAGAGCTTAGCCTAAAAGAGGGGGATTTAGTTCGGTTGCTTACAGATGTCCATTCTATGCTTAGTGGTCAGGCTAAAGATAAAGGGTTGAACTTTGCATTTCATAATGAACTTGGTGAGCAATATTATAGCTTGCTCGACTTTACCCGCATTAAACAAATCCTTATTAACCTGTGTGCAAATGCAATTAAGTTTACAAACCAAGGCGAAGTTGAGTTAAAGGTTTCGCGTGTTGAGCAAGGTGTGTGGTTTTATGTTACCGACACTGGTATTGGCATGAATGCCGAGCAACTGAAGCAAATATTTGACTGCTTTAGCCAAGGTGACAATAGTATTAGTCGCCGTTTCGGTGGTACTGGACTTGGATTAAGTTTATCGCAACAGCTTGCAATGATGATGGGTGGTTATATAAGTGTTGAAAGTGAGCTGAACCAAGGTAGCGTGTTCTCATTTTACTTACCTTGTAAAGAGTATATACCAAGCTCTGACATCATTGAGCCTGCAAAACTCGAACAACATGCTGCCAATGGCTTATCTGGCAAAGTGCTGCTAGCTGAAGATCATCCAGATAACCGCCGTTTAATTTCTCGCTATTTAGAATCTATGGGACTTGAAGTGATTGCTGTAGAAAATGGTGAGCAAGCCGTTGAGCAGTGTTTAAAGGAGTTTCCCGATGTTGTGTTGCTTGATATTCAGATGCCAGTGCTTGATGGTTTAAGTGCGCTTAAACTATTACATGAATGTGGGTTTACACAGCCCGTATATGCGTTAACGGCTAATGCTATTAGTCACGAAATCGACGGTTATCTTCAAGCGGGATTTACAGGTTATCTTGCTAAGCCAATTGATAAAAAGGTGTTTTACACGCAACTTGCTAAGCATTGTAAGAAGGACGCCGTTACAATTAAGTCTCAGCATGATATGAGCGACTTAGTCGCAAGTTTTATTGCAAGTTTCGAGCACGAAAGCGCCTTAATACAACAACACTTTGCTGCTGATAAATACTTCGATTTGCAGCAGGATGCGCACCGCATTGGTGGTGCTGCAAAAATGTTTGCGTTAGATGAGGTGGCAGTGAGTGCAATGGCGCTTGAGTCTGCACTAAAACAGCAAAAATTATCAGACTTAACTAGCCTAGTTGCTCAGTTGCTTGAGCAGCTACATTGTGCTGCTGTAAGTCAAAATAACTCAATCTCTCCATCTTGATGATTTTTAGAAGAGTCGCTAGTTTGGATACGATCGCGATTTATACGCTGATTAGTATCGATATCTGGGTGAGCAATATGAAACAAAGACAGTTTGTCATCTATAGCGTGAGCTAAGCTAACTAAATCCTTACTGGACACAGCTTGAATTTGCGAACTTGAAAGTGCGTCTGAGTTTAATTCTACCATTGCATCAATACTAGCCTGGGCTTCGTCAGACATAGTACTTTGTATTGCGACTTGCTCATGAACGCCCTCTGAGTAGTTGCTGATAGCTAACATAGCCTGCTCTATTTTATTTGTTTCTTTTGTCGTTGCATCAGATAACTGTACTGTATTTTCAGCTTCCTTGAGAGCTGTTTGCATCAGTTGATTTGCAAGTTTGGTGCTGTGTTGAATTTTAGCTACCATTTCACGCACTTCTTGGGTCGATTTACTCGTTCGTGCAGCTAAGTTTCTTACTTCATCTGCGACAACTGCAAAGCCTCGACCTTGCTCACCAGCGCGGGCTGCTTCAATTGCCGCGTTTAATGCCAAGAGGTTGGTTTGATCTGCGATGCCATTTATTACATCAATAATTGAGCCTATGGCATCACTGTCTTGTTTAAGTAATAAAATTTGTTCGCTTGTGAGATTTATATTATCAGCAAGTTTAATAAGGCTTGCTTGGCTTTTATCTGAATCAGAACGAGTTTGTTGAACTGATTCTGTCGCAGCCAAAACCGATTGAAAGATTTCTTTCAAGCTATGATCAAGCTTTCTTGACACTTCAATCGTTCGATTTATTGTATTGGCTAAATCAATTCCATGTGCATTTTGTATTGTGGCTTTCTGAGTCATTGAGGCATAGGTGTCTCGCAGAGCATCTGCCATAGGAAGAAGCCGCGCAGATGAAGCTGAAACTTCACTAAGTAAATGCTCGACCATGGTTAGACTTGCATTTAATGCGTGACAGACCTCAGGTAATTGGCTGTCACTTTCATTAAACCGAAAAGTGAAGTCGATGCCATCTTTCGTTGTTATACAAGATACAAAATATTTAAGGTAGTCCTTTTGTTTGTCATTATCTTTATGTAGATAAATGATTAATAGCGACCAAGGAATGACTGAAACTAAGCCAAAAATGACTATTTCTTTCATAGATGAGTTGAAAATGATAAAGCTGGTAATACTGCCAATTAAGCTAACTACAAATAGAATAATTGCAATTTTTAAATGCGACATAGAGGATCCTTACCTTTATATCTAATCATTTATAGAACAATTATTCTTCAAATACCAATAAACTTATTCTGTAAAAGTATAACTTTTAAAGTGTTATGTCCTTAGTTTTACGCAAAGAAAATGCCTGTATTAAACAGGCATTTTTTAAAAACTTAGTAATCGTTACTGTCGTTTCATTGAGTCAAAGAATTCATCATTGGTTTTGCTCATCGAAAGCTTATCAATTAAGAATTCCATTGCGTCAATTTCTGACATCTCATGAACGATCTTACGTAAGATCCACATCTTCTGTAGTTCATCAGGTTTAGTAAGTAACTCTTCGCGACGCGTACCTGAGCGGTTAAAGTCAATCGCTGGGAATACACGCTTTTCGGCAATCTTACGATTTAAGTGTAATTCCATGTTACCTGTACCTTTGAACTCTTCGTAGATAACTTCGTCCATCTTCGAACCAGTATCGATAAGAGCCGTTGCGATAATTGTTAAGCTACCGCCTTCTTCTACGTTACGAGCTGCACCAAAGAAACGCTTTGGTTTGTGTAATGCGTTTGCATCAACACCACCGGTTAATACCTTACCTGATGATGGGATCACCGTATTGTAGGCACGAGCAAGACGTGTGATTGAATCAAGTAAGATAACCACGTCTTTTTTATGCTCAACAAGGCGTTTTGCTTTTTCAATTACCATCTCGGCAACTTGAACGTGACGACTCGCTGGTTCATCGAACGTTGAGGCAACTACTTCACCTTTTACAAGGCGCTGCATCTCTGTAACTTCCTCTGGACGTTCGTCGATAAGAAGAACCATCAGTTCACAATCAGGCTGGTTGTAGCTGATCGATTGCGCAATGTTTTGCAGTAGCATGGTTTTACCCGCTTTCGGCGGAGCAACGATAAGCGCACGTTGACCTTTACCAATTGGAGAGGCTAAATCAAGTACACGTGCTGTGATGTCTTCAGTGCTACCGTTACCACGCTCCATACGTAAACGTTCGTTTGCGTGTAGTGGGGTAAGGTTTTCAAATAGGATTTTTGTGCGAGAGTTTTCAGGTTTGTCGAAGTTTACTTCATTTACTTTTAATAGTGCGAAGTAACGTTCGCCGTCTTTAGGTGGACGAATAAGGCCTGAAATTGAGTCACCAGTACGCATGCTGAATCGACGGATTTGACTCGGTGATACATAAATATCATCTGGGCCGGCTAAGTAAGATGCTTCTGATGATCTTAAGAAACCAAAACCATCTTGTAAGATCTCTAGTACACCGCCGCCATAGATGTTTTCACCGCTTTTAGCGTGCGCTTTAAGGATGGCGAAAATGATGTCTTGTTTTCTTAAACGGGCTACGTTTTCGAGCCCCATGGACTCAGCTAAGTTTACAAGCTCTTTTATAGACTTGTCTTTTAATTCGCGTAAATGCATATTGGTGGGTTCTTTATTACAATTGTCATACTCAAAATCATCGTTTGATACATGAGTGAGGTTTGTTGGTATAACTAAGGATTAGTTGGCTTTATAAACTAGCAGGTCACTAGCAAGGCGTCCAGTCTTTAAACAAAATAAAGCTAAAAAAAGGGCAAAAAGCCCTTTTTTTATATTTTCATTAGATGTTGTTTTCTAAAAACTCTACTAATTGAGTCTTAGAAAGAGCACCAACTTTAGTTGCTGCAACTTGGCCATCTTTGAAAAGAAGTAATGTAGGGATACCACGGATACCGAACTTTGGTGGTGTGCCTGCATTCTGGTCGATGTTAAGTTTACCAACGGTAACTCGGCCATCAAACTCGCCAGCTACTTCGTCAAGAATAGGGGCGATCATTTTACAAGGTCCGCACCATTCAGCCCAAAAATCAACAAGTACAGGTTTGTCTGATTGTAGTACGTCAGCTTCAAAGCTATCGTCAGTTAATTGAATAATTTTCTCGCTCATTGCGATCTCCGATTAGTTAGGCGAAATATTTAATGCGTATTTAAACACTCTTGTTTCTTATTGCAAGTTTAAACGTTATGCTTAAACGCTATGACTAAGACACATTTGACCGATAAAAAGTTTTCAGACTTTGCTATCGCACCGGAAGTGGTTGCCGGTTTAACCGAAAATGGGTTTGAATATTGCACACCCATTCAAGCAAAATGCCTACCTTTTATTTGTGAAGGCCGCGATATTGCGGGCCAAGCACAAACAGGTACGGGCAAAACGTTGGCGTTTTTAACCGCCACGTGCCATCGGTTATTACAATCTAGCAAAGCATCTAGTAAACATCCAAGAGCCCTGATCATGGCCCCAACAAGGGAGCTGGCGATTCAGATACACAAAGATGCAAAAATTTTAGCGCCACACTGTAATCTTAACTTAGGATTAGTATATGGTGGCGAAGATTACGAAAAACAACGTGCACAACTAGAAAAAGGCGTTGATATTTTAATTGGGACTACTGGACGCCTTATCGATTTATACAAGCAGGGCTGTTATACCCTCAATGAAATCGAGGTTGTAGTGCTTGATGAAGCAGATCGTATGTTCGATTTAGGCTTTATAAAAGATATTCGTTATATGTTTAGACGTATGCCAGAAACGTCTGAGCGATTAAACCTATTATTCTCTGCAACCTTGTCATATCGTGTGCAGGAATTAGCGTTTGAACATATGACTAACCCTGAGCACGTACAAGTCGAGCCTGATGTAAAAACAGGTAAGCGTATTCAAGAAGAGCTATTCCATCCATCGCAAGATGACAAAATTAAGTTACTGTTAACTTTAATTGAAGAAGAATGGCCAGATAAAGCGATTGTGTTTGCAAATACGAAACACAGTTGTGAGAATGTTTATGCATGGATGAAAGCCGATGGTCACCGAGTTGGTTTATTAACCGGTGATGTAAACCAGAAAAAGCGTCAATCAATTTTGGCTCAATTTACCAAAGGCGATTTAGACTTTTTAGTAGCAACAGACGTTGCAGCTCGTGGTTTGCATATCCCAGAAGTAAGTCATGTATTTAATTTTGATTTGCCAGATGATTGTGAAGACTATGTACACCGTATTGGTCGTACCGGACGTGCAGGTGCATCAGGACACGCTATTAGCTTTGCCTGTGAACAGTATGCCTATAATCTCCACGAAATTGAGCAATATATAGAACACAGCATTCCATTATCACATTATGATAAAAGTGCATTGCTTGATGATTTAACTAAGCCTACTATTCAGAAAAAGCGGAACTATTCTACAGGCCCACGTAATCGTAATAACAACGGACGTCGACCAAATAATAGTTACCAGAAATCGCGGTCGTGATAAACGACCGTTATTGAAGACTTAGTAGTAACTAGAGGTTTTTGAACGGTGGGGCAACTTCAACCGCAAAAAAATGTGTATGCAGTAATCGACTTAGGATCAAATAGCTTTCATATGCTGATCGCTAAATCGATTGCTGGCGGTCTGCAAACGATCGGTCGAGTAAAACGTAAAGTAAGGCTTGCTGCAGGGCTTGATGAAAACAACGTCCTTAGCACTGAAGCCATGCAACGAGGTTGGGAATGCCTAGCCTTGTTTGCTGAACGTCTACAAGACATACCAAAGAAAAACATCACAATTGTTGCGACCGCAACTTTACGTCTTGCTACTAATGCTGATGTATTCAAGCATAAAGCTGAACAGATCCTTGGTCATAAAATCAATGTCATCAGCGGTGAGTTAGAAGCTAAGACAATCTATAAAGGCGTGGCGCACACCTCTGCTTGTAGCGGTAAACAACTGGTTATCGATATTGGCGGAGCCAGTACCGAAGTTGTTATCGGTCAGGGTTTTGATGCACTGCATTATAAAAGCCTACACATGGGCTGTGTTACCTTCCTAGAACGCTACTTCAAAGATCAAAAGCTCAGTAACGAAAACTTTGCTGCTGCAATTAAAGCTGCAAGTGAAGTGGTTGCAGAAATTGTCGATGAATACCAAGCAACCGGATGGCAAATTGCGAGCGGTGCGTCAGGCACAGTGCAAGCGATCCAAGAAATCATGGTTGCACAAAACCAAGATGAGCTTTTAACGCTTGATAAACTTCTCGCTATTAAAGAGCAATCAGTACAATTTGACACTATTGCTGATCTTGAGCTTGCAGGCTTGAGCGAAGAGCGCCGTTTAGTGTTTGTTTCTGGCCTCGCTATTTTGATCGCATTGTTTGAATCGTTAGATATAAAACAAATGGGTCTTGCTCGCGGCGCATTACGCGAAGGTGTTTTATACAGCATGGTGCCAGAGCTTCATAACCACGACATTCGAAAACGAACTGTTGATGGCTTAATGAATCGCTATCATGTTGATCAAAAACAAGCGTGCCGTGTTGCGCAACTAGCAGAGCAATTGGCAAAAAGCGTCATGGGGCAATGGCAGTCAATCGATGATAACGCAATCGCATTATTAAGAACGGTTGCAAAACTGCACGAGATTGGCTTACTGATAGAGTATAAGCTTTATCATAAACACACAGCTTACATTATAGAAAACACAGATATGCCAGGATTCTCACAATCTGAGCATAAACTGATCACAGCTGTTGCTAATGAGCATCGTGCTGATCTTGTTAAAAACAGCTTTGCTCACTTAGGTTGTCATCAAGTGCTCGCAGAATGTTTAACAAGAGTTGTTCGGATCGCCGTGATCTTATCAATGCGTCGCCAAGATGATGTACTGCCAGCAATAGATCTTAGTGTTAATGAAAACACCCTCACACTGACATTTGATGGCGATTGGTTAAAATATCACCCATTAATGGCCAGTGAACTACAACTAGAGTCCAAGCTACAAGCAAAAGTAGGTTGGAAGCTTATAGTAAAATAACGTTAAAAGGCCCTTTGGGGCCTTTTTTAGTGCTATTTTTACGCGTTTCGTTCGTATTTTGCGCGAACAGTCATTTTTTTCATAAAAACTTCAAAAAACAGTTGATCTCAATTCGGATCTCCCTATAATGCGCATCCACCGACACGGCGGACTGCTTACAAAAAAGCAAAACGACGAGTTGGTTGAGTCAAGTAAGACTGAGTTTTGAAAAAATAAACTTTTCTCAAAATTAAGTGTTGACAAAAATAACGGCTTGCGTA
>NZ_JACDWV010000002.1:0-203 GCF_016464105.1 Pseudoalteromonas sp. bablab_jr010
AAAGAAACATTAAATGAGTTACTGACAGGTTTGGTAAAACAAGATGAGCAATGTGAACGCTTACTGGAACTTGAGGGTGTCGGGCCTATCACAGCGGTTGGTTTATTAATAAGCTTAAGTGACACAACCCATTTTACGAGCGGACGCAATGCGGCAGCCAATGTTGGTGTCACCCCTCGCCAACACTCAAGTGGTGGAAAAGT
>NZ_JACDWV010000018.1:0-6114 GCF_016464105.1 Pseudoalteromonas sp. bablab_jr010
ACTCAGGGGTTGGTCGAATTACTATCGCCATTGCGTTGCCAAACAAGTATTCGGATATGTGAGCCACAAACTATTTCTAGCGTTATGGCATTGGGCTAAAAGGCGTCATCCAACAAAATCAAAAACTTGGATCGCCATGAAATACTTTATCAACCGTCGAGGCCAATGGCAATTTCACGGTTGGCAGAAGAGCATGAATATGGATTGTCAGTTTAATCTATTTCAAATAGCTAAGGTGCCAATAGAGAGACATGTGAAAATCAGGAGTGAAGCTACGCCTTTTGATCCTTTATACCAAGAATACTTGGCAAAGAGAAAAGCAAAGAGGCAATGCCGCAACTCTTGGAATGAGCCTAATCTCGCTGCTTTATAAGTTGCTGGGTACCAATTAGGTGCCTTCGTGAAGGCTTGAGCCGTATGCAGTGAAAGTTGCACGTACGGTTCTTAGGAGGGCGACACTTGGTAACAGGTGTCGTCTATCCGACAAAGGTGAGTTAATTACATAACCCGCCTCAGGACAGAAACTTGTTAGTCCCACGGTCAGCAATTAGTACACAATTGACTGTCAGATTTAATTAAGTTCTATTAGTCCAACCAGAAAGAGCAAGCTAAGACTATTTCAATATACGTGTGTGTACAAAGGTAACTACCCCCTACCCTTCTCTTTATTTGCAAGCTCTAGAGCTTTTTTAATTGAATAACCTTGAGACTTAAACTTGTCTACTAACTCCCTGTCATCTGGATCTGTTGAGTAAACTAGTTGGGTTTCTTTATCTACAAATAGCTTAACTATTTCCCTCGATTGCCCGTATCTCACTAAGATTTCTGAGTAATGGCCCTTATCAGTATGAACGCTTTTCATTAAATCATAGTCTTGATCTGTACCATCATACGCTTTTAACTCTTTGAGTTTATCAACGGCTTCCGGTTCCTGGGCCAACATAAACTTCCATGGACTATTATTAACAATGGCCATCCCTGCTTGGCTTTGGTAAGCATCAAGTAAGCTCTGTGTGATACAAATGCCAGCTGCACGTGTTTTCCTGAATCGACGCCAACCAGTTTCAAGGAACTCGGCTAGATAATTGACTTTACCCGGCTTGTCTTTAAGGTATTCCCAAGCTTCATCGAGAATGAAAAGTTTTCTTTGTTTGTTACCTGATAAAAACATTGCATGTTGAGCTGCGTTGATAAGGCTCATCAGAACACATTGTGATAAGTGAGGTTGCGAGGATAGTTCATCCATCTCACAAACGATTAATCGTGATTTGAAGTTTATTGGTGGGTATTTCTTACCAAAAAAGTCTCCAAAAATACCGCCTTCACACCATGGTTTTAGTTGGCGCCCTATCCTCTTTATTTCAACATCTTGGTGCTTTTCACACAGCTCAGAAAAGTCTGTTATTGATGAATCTTTCCCTTTAAGGTTCCAAAGCTCAGTGAGTACTGTAAGCATTTCTGTAGATTGGTAGTCACTTAAATCACCTGATTCTGACGCCATTGCTTTCAGCAAGGAATGAACCATGGCTGCTTGACCTTCTTTGCCATAAAAGTCATCAATATTTGCAAATGGATCAAGTGAAAACTTCATGTTCTCATTGAAGTCAATGAATTGAGCATTCTTATACTGGCTTGCTAAGTTTTCATATGAGCGACCTTTGTCAATAACAAACACTTGAGCGCCGTCAGTATCGCTGCCCACATCAAGCCGGCTTTTAACACCAGAGCCTAGATATGAAGTGATTAGCTTATTATTGAAAAATGACTTACCAGCTCCAGAGCGAGCGCAAATAAGTGCATTAAAGGAACCATCTGTTTCAAATATGTCTAAACCGAATATTTGCCCAAAGCGCGTGACAAACTCTAGAATTGGCCGTGAAGTGTTTCCTTTCCAACTCGCGCTATGTGGTAATAAAAATACAGCCCCTTTTGCCGTCCATTCATCAAACCGGTCTGATAATTTTATATATTCATCATCAAGGCCAAGAGGTAAAGCGTTTAAGAAGGTGCTAGGTGCCAAAATTGTTTCTATGTTGAATTTATACTCTTTACGCTTGAAGAATGCCTGCAATTTCCTAGTCGCCGTGAATGTTTCTTTCTTACTTCCACCAAGGATTATTAAATTAAGGCTAATTTTACATAATCTGGAGTTTTTAAGTTCATCTTCAATTGCAAAGTAGTCTTGTGCTTGGTCTTTTAAGGTTGAAACCCACTCCAGCATTTTTCCTTTTGCTTGTTTTTTTAGCCATTTGTTACGGCGATCAAATTCTTCATTTGCAGAATGAATACTTGGTAACTGTACGTTAAGCGTCATTAAATATGGGTTCCAAGCAACCGTTCGCTTGCCAAAACGCCAATCACCTAGCAGGTTTATAATATCACCGTAGTTTAAGTAATCGGGTGTTTGCTTGAGGGTCATGACTGAAGCAAATCCATTTGATTTCTCATCTAAAGATGAAAATTCTAGACCATATTCATCACGGTTAATTATTCCGCCCTGCTCTAATATTTGCGCACCCAGTGGGACAAGCTTGTTGATTTTTACTTTATCTCGCCAAAGCGCATTAGGTGAGTGATTGAAGAAAGTCTGCATTCTTGAAAGCCATTCTTCATCATTTAAAATCAATGGGGCTAAGCCTAACCCTTCGAATATTGAATATGTTCTATCTTTTATCTCTAGGAACTCTTTGAGCTCTTTATCGGAAGGGATAAAGTTTTTAACTGGGATTTTTACTGTGATCCAATGTTCAAAATCTCTTGGCCGGATACCTGATTTTTTATCAAGAGACTCTTTTCTTGCTTTAGAGTAATAATTAATTACTGATTCGCTCATTGCATCAGCAAGCTCACCGTCTTCACCACCAATCCGCTTCCCTCGTAGTTGCCTGTAACCATTTAGAAAGCCATCTATTCGTGGTAAAGCAGCTAGGCTTAGTTGAATTAATGTGTTGTGAGGAAACTCATCAGATAGAAAGCCTTCGTAGGCTGTTCTTATTTCGTTGTTTACCCCGTTAGTTGGTTGGCAGGCGATAACAAATCCAATGTAACCGCCTTCCATTAAGAACATTTGATATTCTTTAATATATTCCATTACACAGTTTAATTCTGCGGCTTTATTACCTCCGAGAAGCTTTTGTTGATCTTCAATGGTGCTTCGCCAAAGGGGGCCAGCAAAATTCTGCTGGGTTTCTTCGATATCTGGATTCAATATCTTTTCGATAGCTTCTTGGATTTTATTCAGCATGCTATACACCTATTTTACTTATTAGCCTCAGACTGAGGTCTAGAAATGCTCAACGGATCGATACCTTTGGCCATAGTTTCTTTTCTTTGGCTTGTTACTTTGCTTTTCTTTATTGTTTGAAATGGTAATACTCGACTTGGGCGCATTTGAGCTTGATGGCCTGTTACCCAGCGTCTTGGTTGTAATTCAACATATACGAAGCCTGGAATATTCAAATCTCCAGACTTATCTTCCCAAGCAGCAACATAAATACGCATTGCTTTAGCTTCTTCTAGAACAGCGAGAGGCTCTGGCGCGATATCATTTGGAACGTAATTGAAAGTTCTTAAGTCATCTAACTCATCGTGTGATTGTTTCGAATATGACATTGTGTCATTGCTCGCGATACCAACAATGTTGGCTTTGTCATAATCCTGTGCGTTTTGTCTTCGCAAACTTCTTGGTTCATATACGTATGTGATGTCTTCCCCTTCACTATTAACGTAAATGACTTTTTGGTTTCCTTCTGAATTTGACTTTTTTTCACCTTCGTTTTTTGCATATTCTGCAGTCATCATGTGCTCAAGTTGGTCTTGATTGTTGGTTAACTCATAAACCTCCATCGGCCCTTTACAGAGACCAAGTTCCGGTTTACCTGCACATGAAAATTCCTCTTCACCAATCGTAAATGCCGAACACCCAGAAAATAATGAGGCTATGGCTAGAATTGAGCTGATTTTAAAGATTTCTTTCATTGCTAGTTACTCCATCTCAAGCCATGCATCAAAATCGCTTGGTAGCCCATTAAAGGTTAAACCATCTTCACGAACTAAGAATGGGGTTCCTCTAGCCTCAAGCAATCCCATAACGATAGGTGCTTTTTGAACAGCCTTTGCATCGCAGTCTTCTCTCATTTCTGTTGCTAGTTTTGTCTTGTTCATAAGGTCGATGACAGCTTTAGATTTATCAACAGCGCAATTTAGGCGTTTGGACTCAAGTAAAGATTGGCTGCCTAGCATTGCTGTTAGTACAAAGTCGACATTGTACTTTTCTGGAGATTGCTGAATTATATTGAACAGGGCGTGGCAGTATCCGCAATTAGGGTCAACGAATATTGTTGCTTGCTTAGGTATGTCTTGGTTACCAAATGATAGTGTTGCAAGCTCATCTAGTTCTACGCCCATTTTCTCAAGAGGAACACGGTGAGCATTTCTTGCTTCGCTCAACTCATCAATAGTTCGTCTAAACCATGTATCAATTAACTGCCCTTGAAAGACAAAGCGGCCATTCTTAGATACAAAATATGTTTCTCCTGATTTAGTCTTAACTAGCATTAAGTTTTCAACAGGGAGTTCTTGAATACCTTCGATATCACCTTTTTGGGAAAGTGTTTGTTTTAATTCTGTCGGATTAATTGATTTAGCCATTGAAGATACGCTTAAAAGACTTACAGTTGCTAATAGACCAAGAGCCGTAATTTTTTTCTTTAGTGACATTGTGACTTACTCTTTAAATTGACATACATGTCATTGTAATCTTGGCTATAGAATGAAAAGGGGAGATTAATTACTGATTTTTGCTTTTTTTCATGGATTTGGACAAAACAGAGTTTTACTAACTCGATGGTTGATATGCTTGTTTAATCAACAAATTAAGGTGAATTTAGGATACTCAAAGCTCTAAATACTTAGTTTTAGGCATGATAAAGCCTTAGGTTGGTAAAATACTGATCTAAGGTTAAGGTTGATATATACCAACCTTAACGAATAAAGTTTGTCACATATCAAGACTTCACAATGACATGGTGTTGTCGAAATGAAACATCTTCGTAATCTTCCTCATCGAATGCATCACACCATGAATTTATGTGCTCACTTGTAATAGGCTCTTGTAAAAAACCACTTTCCAAAACTAATGGTAAGCTTCTATGGGCTATTCGTTGCTTTATACAGCGTCCAATTGATAGATCGATGGTAATGATAGTGAGCTTTTCATTTTCACTATTTAGGAAGTCATCGAGTGTTTTACTAAGGTGGAGTGACGCAACAGGGAATCGAAGCGCCTGCAAGTCAACTTTTGTTTCTTTTTTCATATCTCTACCTTATGATCATGCTGACAATTCAGGGTAAGGGTAAATTCTTAGTTTTCTACAGATGAATGACCCAATTCGCGTATCCGTATTCTTGATTATTTTTATCGAAAATTCACCGAGAAACCCCCGTGATCAGAGCGAAGTGATGTCGCGGGGATGAATCGGTGTCACCCCTGCTCTTGAATATATTTCCGTATTATCTCTGCACTAGCATTTCTTACAGAACACACAAAGTATCCATCAGACCAAAATGTTTTCTCTTTCCAAAATTGGTTTTTGAGGTAAGGAAATGATTTCCAGATTTTAGTAGTTGTCTCTTGTTTAATCCTCCTTGCGTACTAGCCTACAGAATATCGAGTGCCGATTGTAATCAGCATATGAATGTGATCTTTGTCTATTTCAACCTCTTCGATCCTGAAGTCAGAAGATAGAGAAACATCGAAAACCGTTTTCTTAACAAACTTACCCAGATTTCCGTTTAGTAAAGGTTTTCTGGACTTAACTACCAGAATTAAATGAAGTGCAATTAAATATTTGCAGTGAGATTTAGTTTCATATTCCAACTTGACAACTCGACCTTATACAGTATATGAAAAAGACGCTCAGATACAACTACAGGCTAAATCCTACCCCAGAGCAAGAAGCTAAGCTTATTGAGTTTAGTGCGACAGCGCGTGGCATTTGGAATCTGTTGTTGTCTGAAAATATGCGTCGATATGAGTACGATAAGACGTTCTTGTTTTACAAAGAAATGGCCTCGCTTCTTAAGGAATTAAAGCCCTGTCTCTTATACACATCT
>NZ_JACDWV010000161.1:0-88844 GCF_016464105.1 Pseudoalteromonas sp. bablab_jr010
AAATGCGCGTGATTACAATCGCCAACTGGTTGAAGCGATGATCAAA
The DNA here is from genome assembly GCF_016464105.1 of Pseudoalteromonas sp. bablab_jr010. Lineage (NCBI taxonomy): Bacteria > Pseudomonadati > Pseudomonadota > Gammaproteobacteria > Alteromonadales > Pseudoalteromonadaceae > Pseudoalteromonas > Pseudoalteromonas sp. bablab_jr010. Next base: position 47 of record NZ_JACDWV010000161.1, read on the forward strand.
GTGAAGGCGCTAAATAAGATCAACACCCTTGGTCTGCCTAAATATCAGTAAGTTAAGTGAATTTGTTAGAGAGTTGCATTTGATCAACAAGGCCCATTCGTGACCGTAATTCCCTGTATCGTGTTAATTTTGAAGGTTTAGTAGAAAACCCATATACTTTATCAATTATCAACAAAACACAGCATAGCTTGAGCTATTCAATCGGTATAAGTGGTATTGCAGAAGCAAGCTTACAGGTGCCTGAAAAGATAACTGTTGAAGCAGGTCAGATGAAACGTGTGCCTGTCACTGTGGTTGCTGATGGCTACGAGTTAAAGTCAAAAGTAACGCCTATTAGTTTTCACATTCAAGCATTAGAAGATGCTGATATCGCAATAACTAAAGAAACTAAGTTTTACCGAGATTAACCTCAATCACGGCTCTAGAAACGAAAATGGCTTGTTTTTAACAAGCCATTTCTGCAAATTCGAGCTGCTTTAGCACATAAGCTTTAGCGCTGTCTAAATCATCAAATAAACAGTCCATTATTTGAATTGGAGATTGTGCTTGTGCAATGATGCGTTTCATTTGATTAAGCACAATAGACGAGCTAAACATATAAGCGGTTGCTATACAGTTAGTGCCTTGCAGGGCACGGAATAATTGAGTAAAACCACGTTCTGCATCAGGGGTGGTAGCAAGTAAATGGGTAGAATGACTAATATACGCCCACGGCTTTCCAGCGAAAGCAGTAATATGCTTTTTTAAATTGATTGCAAAGTCATTGACTAAACGAGCGTTAATATTGCCAGAAAACTGCCCAATAACAATTGGACCTTCAGTAATAATCCTGACACTGCCATAGTGATTCTTAAATTCCAATTTGCTTCCTTTTGAACTTAAAAAGAGCGCGAATTTTATACAATTCTATGTATGTGTCTAGTTATTTAGTATACAAATTTCAAAAAACATAACTTTTTCATTAATTTTATTTTTATGTGAATCCTATCTAATTATTTTGCATTGGAGTGAATAAATAATCCACTCCCTTTTTAAAGTATAGCTAACTATTTGTTAACAATGTAATTTAGAGCACCGCTAATTGAGGCTACTTGTGCATCAATACAAATGTCATCATTTGCTTGTGGACTATCAGGGTAAACCTCTGTTGTTGTGACATATTCTGCATCGGTTAAGCCCATACATAACCCCAGTTTTTTCGCTTGGTAATTAATTACACCAAATTGAGTTTGTGGTACGCCAATCAATTGGTTATTTTCATCACTTGGTGCGATGTGGGTTACTTTCTCAACTGATTTTATAATCGCTGTTTGAAATGCATCATGCGGACGCTCACTATCAGCGACAAGATAAAAGCCATCAGGAATGTTCCAGTTATCGTGGGTCTTTGCATCACGTGCTGCTAGAGCAGGGCGAAACTCACTATTATCAGTGTCTGTCGTTTCATGTAGGTCAATATGCACATAAGGTGCAATAGTGTTATCGGCTAAATATTGCATAATTGCTGCAGACTCTTCAGCGGGGCTATCTGCATAGAAAGAGCGATTTGGATCCGTGGCATTTGGATTCCAGCGGTTAATCGTTTCATATCCCCAAGGGCTGATACACGGAGCCACTAAAATATTAAAATCAGCAAAGTAGTCTTTGGCACTTCTCTTAGCAAACGCTAAAGCACCATGCACGCCACTTGTTTCATAACCATGAACACCACCGGTAACCAGCACAACAGGTTTATCAGCTTGCCATTGTTTGCTCTTTAAAATGTAAAGAGGGTATTTGTCGCTGTCGTAACTTAATGCGCCATATTGCTCAATATTGAAATCGCTTGTTAAAGAGTCTAGTTGCGATACAACATCATCTAAATAGCTACGCTTTACTGACTGTAATTCAAACCATGCTTTCTTATCTTCTTTGTTCCACGGCCTACCAGGGGTTCCTATAGGGTAACTCATAAAATACCTTGTTGTGACTTGCTGCAAAACGCCAAGCTTATCTAAGCTGTTAAGCTGCTGCAACTAGATAAGCTCAGTAGTAAAGTTACCTTGCTCGTACAGCTTTGCATGATGGTGCTTATGGGTCTCAAATAAGTAATTACGAAGTGCATCTTCACCTTGGCACACTTTCACTATTTTTCCGGCAATTCCTTTGCTGGTCGTTCTTATTGGCTTTACGCTAAGAATAACCTGTTCTTCACTCGGTAAATTAAATACCAACAGTATTTCTTTATTGAGAATAGGAGTTTGACGCTTTGGCTTGAGTAACACGCCTGTGCTTGATAAAGACAGTATCTGAAATTGCTCTGTGTGAATTTCGAGATCAGGCGTACGCCAGCTGCGTTCGATGCCTTTGGTGTCTATTACTTCTGGTGCGCTAAGTAAAGGGATCAGCTGACCATTCTCGTCCTTGGTAAATTCAAGAGGAAACCACAATTGATAAATCCCCACTTCAGCAAGCAGTGTCAGTTTGGCATTGGTAAGTAAACCATTTAATTTATCAGGCAAATTAAGCCTAACAGACATTTTTGTATCGGTTGGATCGCTATCAGTCCGTTCAGCCTCGAATAAACGGTTGAAAAAAGAGAGTTCTTGTTCGGATAAATGTGCCATATAAAGCTCCTTTTAAAGCACGCTTACTTATATGTATCATAAATTGTTCAAATTATGCACGTATAAAGAGCATTAATTGTGCCAGCAGCTTTGTGATTTATTTTGCGACGTATTTCACTTACACTGATAAAAAAACTAACAAGGATTTTATTTTGTCGAGCCTGACTGGTGTAAATAAAAGTTTAGTGATATTTGCTGCTTTAGTCGTTGTTTTAGCTGGTATTAAAGCTGCAAGTGTGATTGTTATCCCATTTGTATTGGCAGCCTTTATTGCCATTATTTGTAATCCCTTAATTCGTTTCTTTGCCAAATACGGTATCCCTAAAGGCATTGCTGTTGTATTTGTGATGTTGATGATTGTCGGTGTAGGGATAAGCCTTGCCGGGTTGGTTGGGCAATCGATGACCGATTTCTCTGAAAAGCTGCCTGAGTACAAAGCACAACTAAAAGAAGAATTTGTCTGGGTGGTTAATGTTGCAGCGAGTTATAACATCCTGATTGATAAAGAACAGATTATTTCTTTATTCGATCCGGGCAAAATGATTGATGTTGCAACCAACATGCTCACAGGCCTCGGTGGCGTGATGGCTAACTTGTTTTTGATCATCCTAACCGTGGTATTCATGTTGTTTGAAGGACCTATGCTGAGTAAAAAAGTGCATTTAGCACTTGATGATCCTGAAATGAAAATGCAGCAGGTTGATCGCTTTTTAGATTCAATTAATTCTTACCTGGCTATTAAAACGCTGGTTAGCTTAGGCACAGGTATGCTTGCAGGCTTTATGCTGTGGGCACTTGATGTTGATTACTTTGTACTTTGGGGTGTAGTGGCGTTCATGCTTAATTACATTCCAAACATAGGCTCTATCATTGCTGCCGTGCCTCCTGTGTTACTTGCTTTGATAACTCAAGGCCCACTGGTTGCAGGGTTTATTGCTGGCGGATATTTGGTTATTAACACCGTCATGGGTAACATTGTTGAACCGCGCTTTATGGGTAAAGGGTTGGGTTTATCGACGCTGGTGGTGTTTTTATCGTTAATATTCTGGGGCTGGCTGATGGGGACCGTGGGCATGTTGTTGTCAGTCCCATTAACCATGATAGTTAAAATAGCCTTAGAGACTAGTCAAGAAGGGCGATGGTTAGCTACCTTGCTTGGCAATGGCGAAGAGCTAAAACTTGAAGAGTAATACCAATCCGCAATAATACTTAATCATTTTGAGGGATTAAACCTGTCGCTATCTGCGTTAAAAATTTCTGATTTAGAACAACTAAATAACGAAATTTTTGCCTTGCTATCAACGAGGTTTTCTTGCCTCAAAATAGACCACTTAATTAAGCGAATTGGTATAAAAAGGCGCTTAAGCGCCTTTTTGTCCATGAGAATCTGTGAGTTGCTATTACTTTAGAGGTCGCTGTAAAACCTGCACATGGTTTTTTAGGATCTCAATTTCACATTGCTTGTAGGCAATAGCGGCTTTCGTACTATTTGGCATTTTTTGTAGATAACGCCAACGACAGCTGTCTTCTAAATAACGCTCTTGGTTCTTGATGCTGCGATTAAAAATCGGTAGCAATTGGCTGTTACCGCTATCCTCTTTGATTTTCTCAAGATCCATAGTGAGCTTATTAATCCACATCTTTTGGTCACGCTGCAGATCGGCGATAACTTGATCAAGACATTGAATATAGCGTTTGGTGTCATCGGTATTGTTGCTAGCAAGCTCACACGTTTGCTCTGCTTGAGCATGCGATGCACTCGCAATTAAAGCTAGAAAGCTGCCCTTAACGAGTATTGATGTTTTATTTTTTATCATGGTAATTAAACTCTAATATAAACTCAGCACCGGCTAGTTTCTCTGCATCTTTAATGGTTAAGGTGCCATTATACGAGTTGACTAAATCCGACACGATAGCCATGCCGACACCGTGGCCGCTTTCATAGGTATCGAGTCTGGTACCGCGAGTCAGTAATGATTCACGCTTGTGCTCAGGGACACCTGGGCCATCATCACTTATACTGAGGGTTAACTTTTTGTTCTGCTTAACCTTTATATCGACCTGTGAACGGCAAGCTTTACAGGCATTATCGATTAAATTACCAAGTAGTTCCATCAAATCTGTTTTATCACCCAAGAAATAGTCTTTTTCACTAACCTCTGAGGTAAATATAATATCTTTGTCGCGATAAACCTTGCTCATCGCGCTTATAATTGAGTCAATAACAGGCTTGATATGAGTTTGTTTCTTCCATGTGTCAGACGCACCTGTTGCAGCGCGCTTTAACTGGTGTTCGATCATCACATTAATTCGGTCTAGCTGCTCTTGTGCATCCGCATCATTGGCTAAAGGGCTTGATTTAAGCACTGCCAAAGGCGTTTTTAATGCATGAGCAAGGTCGCTCAACGAAGCACGGTAACGCTCTTTTTGGCGTTGCTGCGATTCAAGCAATAAGTTTAAATCGGCTTTAATAGTTTGTAGTTCAACCGGGTAAAGACCTTTAATTTGTTGGTTATCACCCGACTCAATGGCTTTAATTTCTTTATCGAGTCGTTGCAGTGGTCTTGCACTCCAAACAAAACCAATCGCCATGAGTGCAGCAATGGACACTCCCATGACATACATCCAATTTACGAGTGTCTGCTTAAAGCCATCCATCAACCTCAGTAGGGCATCATTACGCTTTAATAGGATAAAACGTGCATGCTCAGATTGATCAATGTTTTCTAAAATAACGGTAAGGGTTAACTGCCAGTACACGGTATTGTTGTATTCAACACGACGAAAATCCGCAGAGCCAGCTGGGGCTTCAAAGTTATCAGGAATAAAGTTGATATTAGTAGCCGATTCAGAATACCAAACTGGTAAGTCACCGCGATAAACCATCGCGTAGGTATCTGAGTTTAATCGATTTAGCTCTGGCGTTAAGATGGTGCTAGGCATAACAATGCCACGTTCAGTGAAATCAACTTCAGAAATTAATGAATATAAGTGAGCTTCGAGGGTTTTTTCGGTCGCTTCGACCAAAGAGGCGTAGTAAGCCTTACCAATTGAGAAAAACAGAATTGGTAGGGCGACTAATAAAACAAAGACAAGGATAAATCCTTGCCTTACTTTAAGCGGTATTTGCGATGCTACCACTGACTTTTAAGCCTATAACCACGGCCGCGTAATGTTTCTACTGGGTTAAGGGTACCATCAGGGTCAAGCTTCTTACGTAAACGCAATACGAAAACTTCGATTACGTTTGAATCAAGGTCAAAGTCTTGGTCGTAAATGTGCTCAGTTAGTTCAGATTTAGAAATTACCTTTTGTGGATTAACCATTAGGTATTCTAAAACTTTGTATTCGTATGCCGTTAAGCTAAGTTCTTTATCGTTAACCCATACTTGCTGTGAGCGAGTATGAATTTTAATAGGGCCAGCTGTCATTTCTGGGTTTGCTTTACCGGCGCTACGGCGGATAAGCGCATTACAGCGGGCAATTAGCTCTTCAACGTGGAAAGGTTTAGTTAGGTAGTCATCTGCACCTGCATCTAAGCCTTCTACTTTATCTTGCCAACGGTCACGTGCCGTTAAAATCAAAATAGGAATGGTAATACCTTGTGCACGTGCTTTGGTAATTAGTTCAATACCATCAACTTTAGGTAAGCCTAAATCGACTACCGCCATATCTAGCGGGTATTCGGTAATATGGAATAAACCAGCTTCACCATCGTGACAAAGGTCAACGCTGTAACGCTCTTTTTCTAGGGCATTACGAAGGTTATCTGCTAAGTGTAAATCATCTTCAATAACTAAAATTCGCATTCTTAATCCTTTTTCACTTCGCCAGTCTTTTTGTTCACATGGACATCAACCACGTGGCCGTTCGTTTTTAAAATTCTTACGGTAAATACTTTATCTTGCTCTGTGATTTTTAGGGTTCGGCCGTCTTCAGACTTTTTGGCGATCGTCACAGCCTGCTTTTTAGTCACCTCTTGGGCTTGTTTCTTATTGGCATCAGCATGAAAGCTTGATAATGCAAATAAAAGACTAAAACTGAAGGCTAATAATATGCGCATGACGGGGAACTCCTAAACCAGACCCATTTAGTTTAATTAACCAATTAACTAAAATTCAAGTAATTACGTTAAATTCTGTAATTCAATAGCCAAATCTTAGTTAATAAGCCGTGAACAAACACTGAATTATTGATTCAGTTAAGTTCAGAGGTTAACCAAATACTTTTTTAAATGGTTTTACGACTGAGTTGTCGTAAACACCCGCCGCAATATACGGATCGTTTGCAGCCCATTCACGTGCTGCTTCTAACGACTCAAACTCAGCAACCACTAATGAACCAGTAAAACCAGCGTCAGCTGGATCTTCACTATCAATGGCTGGCAATGGGCCTGCCGTAAATAAACGGTTTTGATCGTCTAATTCTTGAAGGCGTGCTAAGTGAGCAGGACGTGCAGATTTGCGAGCTTCTAAACTATTTTCAACATCCGTTGAATAAATCATATACAGCATGGTGTGTTCTCAATGTTATTTTTAAAAAATAGTAGCATATTCTTAGCAATAGACGAGAGATTATTCGCGTAATAATCTTTACACAAACCCATATAACTTTAACTTATAAAGCTTGAAATACGCGGTGTAACACTGTTAGAGTCGCTGGGTTGAGAAAATAATAATAAGGTTTTTAAATGAGCGAAAAACGCGAGCATTTTAGCTCCCGCCTCGGTTTTATTTTAGCGGCAGCCGGTTCTGCTGTAGGTATCGGAAACTTAGTAGGTTTTCCTGTTTCAGCCACAAAAAACGGCGGTGGTGCTTTCCTTTTAGTCTATGCATTGTTTGTCATTTTTATCTGTTTGCCAGTGATGATGGCTGAAATGGCCATGGGTCGTAAAGCGCAAAAAGATCCACTAGGTTCATACAAATTTTTAGCGGGTAATGATCCAAAATGGAACTTTGCTGGCTTTTTAGCTGTATTAACGCCATTTATGATTGCTGTTTTTTACATGGTGATCACGGTATGGATTTTCGGTTATTTATCGCAAACCGCTTTTGGTAATCTAGATGCCTTGGCGCAGCCGGATAATTTTGGCACCTTTATCAATAGCTACACCGTGTTTGGTTATATGGCCGTGGTTGCCATCATCGTTAACTTGATTTTAGTGGGCGGTGTTAAAGAAGGTATTGAAAAAGCGGCTAAGTTTATGATGCCAGCTTTATTTGTACTACTCACCGCGTTGGTTGTATACGTACTAACTCTTGATAACGCAATGGCCGGTGTTAAGTACTATGTTGTTCCTGACTTTTCAAAAATGGATGCCAGCGTATTAAATGGTGCATTAGCTCAAGCGTTTTTCTCGTTGTCACTGGGTATGGGTATCTTAATGACCTATGCATCGTATATTTCTAAGAAAGATGACATTGTTGGTAGTGCAAAAATGGTTGCAGTTACTGACTCGATGGTGGCATTTATTGCTGGTCTAATGGTGCTTCCAGCTATTTTCAGTTTTAACCCAGATACTGACCCTAGTAATTTATCAGATTCGTCAGTATCGATGATTTTTGTTTACCTACCAAAAATTTTATTAGCGTTACAAGCTGATATTGGCTACGTGGGTGCATCAATTGTTGCGTTTGTATTCTTCTTACTTGTCTTTTTTGCTGCAATTACGTCACTTGTATCAATTGTAGAGGTGCCAACAGCGACTTTAAGCGACCGCAAAGGTATTAGCCGTAAAAAAGCACTGGCTATCTTAACTTTATCTACAGGTGTTTTAACTGTGCTGTGTACAATGTCATTTGGTATGGTTGACTCGCTTACAAAGTTTGTTAGCTATGGCGGTGCAGATAAGAGCTTATTTGATATTGTTTATGATGTGTTTTACGACACAATTTTACCGCTTAACGGTTTAATGGTGTGTTTATTCGTTATGTATCGTTGGAAAAAAGCAAACTTGTCGGCAGAGTTAAGCCAAGGCTGTGAAGGCTATATTGGCAGCTTCACAGAGAAGTATGTGAACTTCTCACTATCAACGTTTATCCCTGCCATTTTATTACTAATCTTTGTAAATACGGTGGCGACTAAGTTTTTTGCATTTAGTATTTTCGGATTTTAAAGACCAGTTCAATACTTAGCCGCGCACTTTGCGCGGCTTTTTTATGCCTATTAAATTAAAAGGCCCCCGCATCGAGCACATCACCCAAGCCAAGGGTAAACATCCAAAGTCCCCATAAGCTGTGTTCAATCACACATACGAAGGTTGAGCGGCTTTGCGCGTAAGTATAAGAAAACAGCAGCCCCCCTAAAAAAGCCAACAGTACGGCCAATACATTCGCATAGACAATATGCGCCAATGCAAACACTGATGCGCTGACAATAATACGCACCGTTTTACTTGGCATAATGCGTTTGTAGCGATGGAAAAAGTAGGTTCTAAAAATCAGCTCTTGCGGCATCACCGATAAAATAGGGTAGAGCAATAACAACATTAGCCAATCGTTAAACGAGTTTCGTGGCAGTGAAAACCAGTTTTCTTGATTCATGATCCCGTAAAACATTCCAGAGAATAGCGCCCCTAAAAAGAAGAAACTAAATAAGCGACGTTTTACCGCACTAAATTGCCCAAGGCTTGTTAAACGAAAGCGTTTAAAATGGGGATCAGATAAAAGCAACATGCCGCACACGGCCATTAAAATAATAAGGGCAGGAATAAGCCAGTTAGCGAGGTAGGCACGAAGAAAGAAGCCTAATAGCGGCAAAGAAACAAATATGAGGGTAAATTCAAGCCAGCGGTATTGGTTAGCGTTCAATGTCGTCTCAGCGTGTTTTTTGCTTACGCTAACAAGCTAAGACGACAGATTTATGACATTAAGATTGCTTTGGATCTTTCTCTTCGTCATCTTCTGGTAAGTATTTGAATAGGGTGATGATCGTTGCTAACACGCAAACAAAGGTAATGCCCATTAAGCCAAACACTTTAAAGTTAACCCAAAAATCGAGCGAGAAGTTATAGGCAATGTAGATATTCAGCGCCGAGATACCAGCAGTCACTGCAACCCAAAACAGGTTAAGCTTATTCCAGAGCGCTTCAGGTACGTTGATTTCTTGTTTACTCTCAGAGGCATTTTCTAAAATCGAGCTTAGTGCTTTTTTCACTAAGTTTTTGCCAAGTACATAGCGGCTTACCAGCAAAGTAACACTGAAAATGGCATACACAATGGTGGCTTTCCATTTTACGAACTGCTCGTCGTGGAACACTAAGGTGAGGGTACCTAACACCACCGCTATGGCAAAAAACACCCAGTGACGGGTTGGCACTTTACCATCTTTAAAATAACAGTAAGCAACTTGAATTAAGGTGGTTAGCATCAGCAAGGCTGTTGCCCAATAAATATCAACTAACTTGAAAACCGCAAAAAACAGGATCAGCGGGATGTATTCAATAATCGCATGCATAAATTTATAAATGCTCTAATATAAAAAGATACTGGGTTGTATCAAGTTATCGTGCAAGATACAAGGTTGACTTAGCAGCCCTGAAAGCTTAGCCTCCCGAGCCAATCTGGCCTAAACCTGCGTTTAGGTTGTTTTACCTTATCTTTTTCCGCTTAACCTCAGATGATTAAGCGGCGTATTTTGGAGCACTTTTTATGAATAAAGCCGAGTTAGTATCGCAAATGGCTGCCCACAGTGAATTAACAAAAAAAGACACTCAAGCTGCCTTAACCAGCATGTTAAATGCTATCGAAAAGTCTCTTTCTGAGGGCGATCAAGTGCAAATTAATGGCTTTGGTACGTTTGCTCTGAGTTATTACCCAGCACGCAAAGGACGCAACCCACAAACCGGTGAAGAAATTGAAATAGAAGGCGCTAACAAGCCAGTTTTTAAACCTGCTAAAGCACTCAAAGACGGTTTATAAGCAGGATTTGCAAAGCTGTTGTAGTATTTACAGAGCATAAATAGAACACCTGAAAATTTATTCAATATTTTCAATCTATTAAGTTTGGCATGTTGTATGCTGTTAATCATTTAGGTTTACCTAAATAAGGAGATAACATGTCAAATTTAAATAGCCAACTGAATGGTAAAAAGATTGCTATTCTTGCAACCAATGGTTTTGAGCAAAGCGAGCTATTGTCACCACGAAGCGCATTATTAGAAGCGGGTGCACTTGTCGAAGTTGTGTCACTTGAGCGTGGCGATATCACCGCATGGGATGAAAACCAATGGGGTGAGCGAGTCAGTGTTGACCGTGTAGTCAGCGAAGCAGACTCTGCTGAGTATGACGCGTTACTTCTGCCTGGTGGCTTATTTAACCCAGATACGTTACGTCAAGATAGCGAAGCAAAAGCCTTTGTTGATGGTTTTTTCAGTGCCGGTAAAAACAAGCCCATCGCCGCGATTTGCCACGGCCCATGGTTATTAGCCGAAATTAATAAACTACGCGACCGCAAAGTAACCTCATACCCAAGTATTAAAACTGATTTAATCAATGCAGGAGCTAATTGGGTTGATCAAGAGGTGTGTGTTGATGAGGGCATAGTTACAAGCCGAAGCCCAGCCGACTTAGAGGCTTTTAATCGAAAATTCATAGAAGAGATTAAAGAGGGCGAGCATCGCCATCATTAATCATAAATGTTAAGCACAAAAAAGGGCCTTTATGGCCCTTTTTTAAGCAATACAATAAGTTACTTTGTAGCTGCCTTCATACTGGCTACAAACTCTTTTAAACCAGTTAGCATTGCTGCTTGATCATTAAGGTTTGCCTCGATGATTTTAACAACCGCAGAGCCTGAAATCGCACCAGCAGCTCCTGAATCGAGTGCTGATTTAACATCTTCCGGCGTTGATACACCAAAACCAAGTAATGCCGGTGCAGCATGGTAATCTTTTAGTTTTTTAACTAATGAATCTGCTGGCATTTGTGCCTTGGTTTCTGTGCCTGTCACACCTGCGCGTGAAAGAAGGTATGTGTAACCGCGGCCATATGACGCACACTCTCGTAACGTGTCATCATCAGCATTCGGTGTAGCAATAAAAATTGGGTCAATACCATTTTTCATTGCTGTTTGGCGAAATAGCTTTGACTCATGTAGCGGCACGTCAGCCACTAAAATTGAATCGACACCGGCTTCTTTAGCATCTTGATAAAACTTTTCGATGCCACGCTTAAACACAAGATTTGAATACAATAACAGGCCAATTGGAATATCGGCATTGTACTGGCGCACTTGTTTAATGATATCAAAGCAATCTTGGGTATTGATGTTTTCATCAAGTGCACGAATGTTGGCCGCTTGGATCACCGGGCCATCTGCAATCGGATCTGAAAATGGAATACCTAGCTCAAGGGCATCGGCGCCGCCATCAATTAAACTTTTGATGATTTCTACGCTCAGTGCTTTATTAGGATCGCCAATCGTAACAAAGGGTACAAAAGCACCTTGGTTTGTTTCATTTAATGTGGCGAACAGTTGTCCGTAACGGTTAGTCTGGCTCATAGTGCGCCTCCTTCTGATAAAACACTGTGTACGTGAGCCAAATCTTTATCGCCTCGGCCGCTTAGGTTAACCACTAAAATAGTGTCTTCGGTTTGTTGCTCGGCATATTTAAGGGCATATGCGAGGGCATGGCTTGATTCAAGCGCTGGAATAATCCCCTCGTTCTTAGCCAGTAGTTGGAATGCTTCAAGCGCTTCAGTATCGGTAATACCTACGTACTCAGCACGGCCAGTTTCATGTAAGTGCGCATGTTGTGGGCCAACAGCAGGGTAATCAAGACCTGCTGATACAGAGTAAGACTCTTCAATTTGACCATCATCATCTTGCATAATATAGGTATAGGTACCGTGTAAAATGCCTTTTGTGCCTTTACATAAGGTTGCACCATGCTGGTGGGTATCTAAGCCTTTACCAGCAGGCTCTACACCAATTAATTTTACGCTTGGCTCATCAATAAAGTCTGTGAACATACCAATGGCGTTAGAGCCACCACCCACGCAAGCAAGCACAGCATCCGGTAAGCGACCTTCAGCTTTTAGCACTTGTTGTTTTGCTTCTTCACCAATCATTTTTTGGAACTCACGCACCATGGTTGGGAATGGGTGAGGGCCTGCTGCAGTGCCTAGTAGATAGTGAGCATCTTTGTAATTTGCTGACCAGTCACGCAGGGCTTCGTTTACGGCATCTTTTAAGGTGCCAGAGCCCGCTGTGACAGGAATAACCTCTGCGCCCATTAATTTCATACGAAATACATTTGGTTGTTGGCGTTCAACGTCTTTTGCACCCATGTAAATACGGCACTTTAAGCCAAGTAGGGCGCAGGCTAGGGCCGTTGCAACACCGTGTTGGCCGGCACCTGTTTCTGCAATCACTTCTTTTTTACCCATGCGTTTAGTAAGGAGTGCTTGGCCAAGTACTTGATTGGTTTTGTGTGCACCGCCGTGCAGTAAATCTTCACGCTTTAAATACAGTTTTACCTTAGGGTTTTTAACTAAGTTACGTGTCAGTGTTAATGGCGTAGGGCGGCCTGCGTATTCATTTAATAGTTTTTCAAACTCAGCCTGAAAAGCTGGATCGTTTTGCGATTTATTAAACTCTGCTTCTAGTTGCTTGAGTGCTGGCACAAGCAGCTGTGGTACAAACATACCACCGAATTCACCGAAATAAGCTGGATTTTGCATTCTAACCTCAATAATTTCTGATATGCGAAAACGCATTTTGTAATTTTGTTTGGCACTTTTTACCCGCTGACGCTTCAACGCCAGAATTTAGGTCAAGACCATTAGCACCGCGATAAAGCGCTGCGTGAATATTTTCTGGGTTTAAACCCCCGGCTAACATAAACGGCACGGTTGCCGTTTCTAGCACAGACCAATCAAATGCTTCGCCTGTGCCGCCTTTTTGGCTTTTGCTGTAAGTGTCGTACAAATGGCGGTCAACCCCTTCAAGCGGTTTGGGTAATTCGCCTTTAACGGCTTGGGCTTTCCAAATTTCACAGCCAAGCGGTAATTGCTTTCTGAGACTTTGAATATACTCGCTATTCTCGTCACCATGTAATTGCACTGCAGCTAATTTTAAGCTTTGTGCATAATCGACCACTTGTTCAAGAGGTGCATTGACAAACACACCCACATACGCGAGCGGGGCACTTTGCGTAACTTGCTTGGCACAGTCGATATCGACATAACGCGGTGACTTAGGATAAAAAATTAAGCCACCATACACAGCACCACTGGCGTAGGCTGCTATCGCATCTTGTGAACGGGTTAAACCGCACACTTTGTTCTCACCTAAAATGACTTTACGGCATGCGGCTTCTAAGTCGCGCTCAGCCATTAATGAGCTGCCAATTAAAAAGCCATCGCACAATGGTGCAAGGCGTTTTACATCTTTATGGGTATAAATGCCCGACTCTGAAATTACCACTTTGTCATTTGGGATAAGCTGACGTAAACGCTCTGTTGTTGCAAGATCAGTGCTTAAATCACGAAGGTCGCGGTTATTAATACCAATTAGGCTGGCATTAAGTGCAAGAGCACGGCTTACTTCTTGCTCATTACTGACTTCAGTGAGTACCGACATATTTAAAGAGTCAGCCACTTTATGAAGCGCTAAATATTGCTCGTCATCAAGAACTGAGAGCATTAATAAAATGGCATCACCACCAGATAAGCGTGCTAAATAAACTTGGTACTCATCAATAAAGAAGTCTTTACAAATAAGCGGCTGTTCCACTTGGCTGCGCACGTATTCAAGGTACTGATAGCTGCCTTGGAAATATTTTTCATCTGTTAGTACGCTCATACAGGTTGCGTACTTTTTATAAACCGATGTAATTTCGTCTAAATTAAATGGTTCGCGAATAAGTCCTTTTGACGGTGAGGCCTTTTTACATTCTAAAATAAACTGCGTACCGGTTGCTGCTAATGCTGCTTCAAAGTCTCGCTTGGTTGGCACAACCTCGCTAATGAATGACTCAAGCGGGCGCTGTGCTTTTCTTTGTTCTAATTCAATACGTTTGTCGGCAACAATTTTGTCTAACACGTTAGCCATGACTTACCTCAATAATTGCGTTCAATGTGTCCATCGCTTTGCCTGATGCTAATAATTCAATTACTTGATCTGCGGCTGCTTTTAAATCACTTGCTTTATCGGTTAAATAAAGAAGGGCGGCGACGTTGGCTATAATGGCAGCGTTATGCGCCATTTCACCTTGACCTTGTAAAATCGCTAAGCTTGCTTTTGCGTTATATTCTGGGCCTTGGCCTGCTAGTTGTTCAAGTGAATAGTTTGCAAGACCAAAATCGCTCGCTGTTAGCGTGTATTCGCTCAGTTCACCGTTATTAAGCTCAACCACTTTGGTTGTCCCGTGTAAGGCGATTTCGTCAGTGCCTGCACCGTGAACCACCATAGCGCGTTTTGTGCCAAGGGTTTTTAAGGTTTCGGCCATTGGTAAGCACAGTGAAGGGTCATAAACACCAAGCAATTGCACCTCAGGGGCAGCAGGGTTGGCCAGTGGACCTAAGATATTAAAAATTGTGCGGCTTTTAAGAGCCGTACGCACGCCCATCGCATGGCGTACACCACTGTGATAATGCGGTGCAAATAAAAATGTAAACCCAGTATTGTCTAAACAATGCGCTGCTTGCTCAGGGCTCATATCGATATTGATACCCAAGGCTTTAAGTAAATCAGCTGAGCCCGAGTTACTCGACACACTGCGATTACCATGTTTGACCATGTTGATGCCCGCAGCGGCAGCAACAATAGCAGCCGTTGTACTAATATTAATTGTGTTTGAGCCATCGCCACCTGTACCACAGCTATCAGCAAGTAAGGTTTTGCTGGTTTGAAATGGCACTGCATTGGCGCGCATTGATGCCGCCGCACCGGCGATTTCATCACTTGTTTCGCCTTTTAGTTTTAGGGCGATAAGTGCAGCCGTTAATTCAATATCATTAAGCTGGCCATTCATGATGGCATCAAATAATGCAGTTGCTTGCGAAAATGATAAATCTTGCTTTGCTAATAATTGGTTTAACTGGGTTTGAGTTGTTGCTTCCATGTTATTCCTCTACTGCACGCGTGCGGTTAAAAATTCAATGCTTTGTTGTAATAGCAATGCGCCATTTGGCGTTAAAATTGATTCAGGATGAAACTGATAGCCAAGGGCATTATCTTGTTGATGGTAAATTGCCATCGGAATATTTTCATAACAAGCAATTACTTCAACATCATCAGGGACTTTGGTTGCCATTAATGAATGATAACGAGCAACCGGCATTTTATCGCCCATACCCGCGAATACTGGGTGCTCAGTCAACGTAATAATTGATGACTTGCCGTGCACAGTTTCGCCTGCATGACCAATAACCCCACCGTAGCTTTGTGTTAGTGCTTGCTGCCCTAAACAGATACCCAGCATCGGGAAGCGGCCTTTACACAGTTCAATGAGCTCCATTAAACAACCAGCATCAGATGGTGCGCCAGGACCAGGTGAAAGCACTAATAATACAGGCACTGTCTCTTGGCACATTTTGTCGAAGATGCTTTGTGCACTGATGTTATTACGGTATACCACTAACTGGCACCCTAACATAGAAAGTTCATCGACTAAGTTATAACTAAATGAATCAAAGTTATCTAAAAAGTAGATTTTATAGGCTGATGTTGTCGTCATTATTGTGCCTCGTAAGTCGATTGAATCGCAGTGATCACAGCTTGTGCTTTAGCACGGGTTTCATTGGCTTCTGATTGTGGATCTGAATCAAACACCACACCTGCACCTGCTTGCACGTAGGCCGTGCCGTTTTTAACAAAGGCAGAGCGAATAACAATGCAGCTATCCATGGCGCCATCGCCCGTTAAATAACCCACTGCACCTCCATAGCTGCCGCGGCGTTTTTGTTCGGTTTGACGAACTAACTCGGCAGCGCGTACTTTAGGTGCACCCACTAAGGTGCCCATGTTCATACAAGCTTGGTAAGCATGTAGCGCATCGAGTTCAGGTTTTAAAGTACCCACCACGCGTGAAACTAAATGCATCACTTGTGAGTAGCGGTCTACTTTTAATAACTCTTTAGCGTGACGTGTGCCGGGTACGCTAATACGGGCTACATCATTTCTTGCTAAATCAACTAACATAAGGTGCTCGGCACGTTCTTTTTGGTCGTTACGAAGTTCAAGCTCAATGCGGCTGTCTAGGTCTGGATTAATTTGCCCGTTAGCAAACTTGCCACGCGGGCGAGTGCCGGCAATTGGGTATACCTCAACTTGTTTACTCTCTGCGCAATATTTGAGGGCTGACTCGGGTGATGCGCCGAATAACACGAACTCTTCATCGCGCATGTAAAACATATATGGGCTTGGGTTTTGTAGTTTTAATTGGCTATAAGCATGAAGTGAGTCAGGGCAGGCGAGAGAAAAAGTACGTGATGGCACAACTTGGAATATATCGCCATCAACGATGTTATTTTTTAACTTGATGACATGTTCGCAGTATTGCTCGTCGCTAACATCAACAGAAATTGGGTTTGAGCCTGTTTGCTTTTGCCCTTGGTAGCTTTGTGCATTGTCACATACGGCATTTAAACGCTCTAACTGTTGACCAACCTCAAAGCAGTTTGCATGGACTTCAGGGCCGTTGAACACATTGCCAATTAGCTCGGTTGTTTTTGCTTGATGGTCGATGACAACTAACGTTTCGGCGAGGTAGAAAACATAATCCGGGCAGCTGTTTTCGCCGTCAGGCACATCAGAAAGAGTTTCGAAATTAGCAACCATGTCGTAGGCAAACACACCGCCTAAGAACACAGAGAATGGGTTGTCTGTGGTGCTTTTAATACTGTTAATGCAGCTACGTAGCGCACTAAAAGCATTATCTGCTACTAATTTACTGGCTTCATCAATATCGCTTGCGACCTCGTTGTAGGTTAACGTTAATGTATCCTCTACAAGCTCTGCAGAGCAGTTTTGCACATGAGTTTGTAAATAAGGCAGTAATTGCTTGCCATTATTTGACTGTGCAGTGAGTGTGACCTGTTTGCCTTGGCAAACAATACGTAGCGCTGAGTCAACCAAAATTAGACTTTTTACACTGTCTTTAGAATCAATTTCAGCAGACTCTAACAGCAGTGAATTAGGCTTATCGAGTAAACTGTATAACGCAAGTGGGCTACTGATGTAGTCGCGCACTTGAGTGATACTGGTTACTTCACCCGGTGTCGTTGTTATATGACTAAAAATCAAACCTCATTCTCCCTCATTCCCAAAAACTCTTTAAAAAACAAAACCCCGCGAAGCGATGCTTGGCGGGGTTCGTATAAAGATGCCTATAAATTAGATAGACCCTTACCGTCCCGCTAAGCCAGGCGCCACCACCAATGATGTGTAAGAGTTGCTATGTAATTCATTATAAAACCTTAAAATTTAGATATAAAAAAACCCGCTACTTGAGCGGGTTTTGAAATCGTTAGACACGACAATTCGTCACCCGCTAGTTACGAGTGCCACCACCAAATTGTGATTTGAATTGTTTTGTTCATTGTTATTGCTTATTTAACGTGTCTGAAAGTGCATACAGTAAAGCGTACCTAAGCGGATACTGTCAAGTATTAATTTACATATTAGTACGAGTTCGGCATTTACCCATCGCAATTGCCCATTTATGAGGGTAAAACACACAGCTATATAAGATAATCACGCCCTCGCAGTAAATTTTTGTTATACTCACATCATTGATTCAAGAACTTACGTAAAGCAGTCTTTCCCTTTGATAAAATACGATTTACATAGCCACACCACATACTCAGATGGTCAGCTATCAGTCGAGCAATTGTTACACCGCGCGGTTGAGAAAAACATAGATGTGTTTGCAATTACCGATCACGACACGTTAAGTGCGATAAAACCTGCTCGCCAAGTCATTACAAATGATAATTTACCGCTTAAATTAATTGCTGGCGTTGAAGTATCAACAAAATGGGAAAGCTTTGAAATTCATATTGTTGGCTTAAATGTTGATGACGAAAATGACGCACTGTTGTCATTATTACAATCTCAACAAGCCAAGCGTGAAGAGCGCGCTTTAGAGATAGGTCGTCGCCTTGCGAAAAATGGTTTTGAAGGCATTTATGACCAAGCAAGGACATTTGCTGAAAACGCCCAGATCACACGGGCGCATTTTGCCCGTGCACTGATTGAACGTGGTGTAGCTAAAAACTTTCCTGGGGTATTTAAAAAGTACTTAGGGCGAGGAAAAACAGGTTATGTACCAAGTAGTTGGTGCGATATGCAAACTGCAATTGCTGCCATTCATCAAGCCGGTGGGGTTGCCGTTCTAGCACACCCTGGGCGTTATCAAATGTCGAATAAGTGGCTACGGAAATTAATTATTGAATTTAAAGATGCCGGTGGCGATGCGATGGAAGTTGCACAACCACAGCAAGCACCCAGTGAGCGCCAGTTTTTAGGTGAACTTTGCCGTGAATATGGCTTACTTGCGTCACAAGGGTCAGATTTTCATTTTCCGACCAGTTGGTTGGAGTTAGGTAAAAATTTATACTTACCAAAAGATTGCCAAGGGGTTTGGCAAGCATGGGAAGGGCAATAGGAGCGTGTAATGAGTCAGTTTTTTCATATTCATCCAGATAATCCGCAACCACGCTTAATCAGCCAAGCGGTTGATATTATTAAGCAAGGCGGTGTTATCGTATACCCAACCGATTCGGGTTACGCACTTGGCTGTAGCATTGGTAATAAGCAAGCAAAAGAGCGCATTGAACGTATTCGTGGCATTGAAAAACACCATAACTTTACTTTGGTCTGCCGCGACTTATCTGAGCTATCTACCTATGCTCGCGTTGATAATCAGTTATTCAGATTGATTAAAAATAACACCCCTGGGCCTTATACGTTCATCTTTAAAGGCACTAAAGAAGTACCAAAGCGTTTATTAAACGAAAAGAAAAAAACCATTGGTATTCGTGTTATCGAACACCCAATCACCTGTGCTTTATTGGCTGAATTAGGTGAGCCGTTAATGTCGTGCTCTTTAATTTTACCGGGTGAGCAATATACCGAGGCAGATCCTGATGAAATTCGCGATCGCATTGAAAAGCAAGTTGATTTAATTATTCATGGTGGTTATCTTCCTGAACAGGCAACCACAGTAATTGACTTGTCGGATGATGATATCGAAATCTTACGTGTGGGTTGTGGTGATACTAAACCATTTGAGTAGAGACTTCATTGACTAGCCCAGAGCTTGACGCGCCAGATAATTTACAAGAGCCAGTACAGCAAAAGCTGCCACTGGCTTTTTTGCATGGTAAAGCGGTGGTTGATAAACCTGAAGATTTATATATTCCCCCCGATGCATTAGAGATCATTTTAGAAACCTTTGAAGGTCCTCTCGATTTACTTCTGTATTTAATCAAAAAACATAAACTCGATGTACTAGAGCTCTCTATTTTTAGTATTACAGAGCAATACGTGAGTTATGTTGAAATGATGAGCGAGTTTCAGCTTGAGCTGGCTGGTGAATACCTTGTGATGGCGGCGTTATTAGCACAAATTAAATCACGACTATTATTACCAAAACATGAAGAGCTTGAAGAGGAAGAAGACCCTCGAGCTGAGCTTGTCAGACGTTTACAGGAATACGAACAATTTAAAAAAGCCGCAGAAAATCTTGATGAGATCCCTCGCGAAGGCCGCGATATTTTTGTTGCCGAAGCACTGGTGCCAGAATTCAGTGAGCGTGAGGTACTGTTACCTGACGTTGACATGAAAGACTTGTTAGTTGCGCTAAGCGACGTTATGGCCCGAGCTAAAACATTTGAACACCATCATATTACCGCAGAAGCCTTATCGACCCGTGAACGGATGAGCTTAATCTTAGATAAACTCTCAGAAGCCCAATCACAGCTACCTTTTAGTACTCTTTTTACGGTAGAAGAGGGCAGAAGTGGTGTTGTCGTTAGTTTTATCGCCATGTTAGAGCTGGTGAAAGAAAACCTGATCAGCTGCTTTCAGGTAGATGCCAATAGCCAGATTTATGTTGGTTTGGTGGAAGAAGGCGAATAGCTGGAAGTTAATAGTTTTAAGCAGTAAGTTTTAAGTTAGCTGTCAGAGTAGACTGAAAAATATAAGGAAAGCAGATGCAAAGTAAACATTTTACAATCAAAACCATGACCAAGAAGGAAGTCGAACTCATGATTGATTGGGCTGCAGCAGAAGGCTGGAATCCGGGCCTTAATGATGCAGAGTGTTATTTTGCTGCTGATCCTGAAGGATTTCTTGTCGGTTTTCTTGACGTTGAACCTATTGCTACAATTTCTGCCATTAATTACCACGATGTATTTGGCTTTATTGGCTTCTACATTGTTAAACCCGGTTACCGTGGCAAAGGTTACGGAATACAAATCTGGAATGCCGCATTAAAGCGCCTTGAAGGGTTGAATATTGGCCTTGATGGTGTGGTGGAACAGCAAGAAAACTATAAAAAGTCTGGTTTTAATTTGGCTTATCGTAATATTCGTTTTGCAGGAGTAGGCGGTGGTAGTTCACCGCAAAATGCAGACATTGTAGATCTTAATGCTGTGCCATTCGAAATTTTTGACGCATACGAACAGGCTTTTTTCCCAGTGAATAGAGCAAACTTTACCAAAGCCTGGTTAAGCCAACCCCAATGCGACGCTTTGGGCGTAATGAACAATGGGGAACTGGCAGGATACGGCGTAATTCGCAAGTGCCAGAACGGCTTTAAAGTTGGCCCCTTATTTGCCGACTCACCAGAATTAGCTGAATCTTTGTTCCTTGCTTTAAAATCTAAAGCGAGTGCATCCGACGCTATTTTCCTTGATACACCAGAAATCAATCAAGCTGCTGTCGCTTTGGCACAGAAATACAACATGCAGGTGTCATTTGAAACCGCCAGAATGTATACCAACGACTCTCCGAGTTTGCCATTAAACCGTATTTTCGGTGTGACTTCTTTTGAAATCGGCTGAGCTAGATTTAGAATTAGCTAATATCTACCAATTAAACTTTACTAAAGAGTGTGTAATCCATTGTCTCAGATAATGAGGTTAATTTTATATTAATTTTCATAATGTGTGTTCCAAGCTGGCTAAAATCTTTGGGGGGGATAATGATTAATAGTGTAATAGAAAATAAAATAAATGAAGTTATTAACTTGTATTGTGTTCGCCAAGCAGTTGGTAATAGCACATCCTTGAGTTTAGGTTTTGGAAAAAAAGATAACGAAGCTAGTTCTGGAGAGTACCGTGAATGGGAAATTGGAACGTATTCAAGTAATTGGAGAGTTATTAAAAATAAACAGGTAATTTGTGCATGTTTAGATGACGTTGAAACAAATGAAGAGCTAGATGAAAAACTTAAAACTATCAGTTTTGGTTCAATTAGGGCTGTATCTCAAAATGATGTTGGCGACGTAACTTTATCTTTTGATAACTTTGTTCTTGTAGAAATTCTGTGTTTATCAGATGAGGACGACGAAATGTTTCATGTTTTCTGCCCTAATTCAGAATATATTGAATATAATCCTTGCTCAGGTTGGAGAATTGGTCGTTCTGACTCCCCTTGGAAGTAATGATTTGAAACCACAGCCAGCAGAAGCTGGCTTTGTTTTATGGGTGAAAATAGTCGAAATTGCCTATATCAAATTACCGTATAGTACCAAACACCTTCCCCTTTCAACTTTTTTTGGGTGTGCACATACGCACAGAAGCTGTTCGTTTTACGCTATTTTCATTATATAAATCCTAAGCTAAGCTGTACCTAGTTTCACGATTCTCATGGGAAATGAGTATGTTAAAGAATTCAAAGTCAAGTTATGGCTGGGTGGCCATCTTAGTGCACTGGTTAATGGCACTTGGGGTGTTTGGTTTGTTTGGCTTAGGCGTATATATGGTTGAGCTAACCTATTACGACGCTTGGTACAAAGGTTCTTTGGACTTGCATAAAAGCGTTGGTATTACCTTAGCGGCATTATTGCTGTTTCGATTTGGTTGGCGCTTGTTAGGCACCCAACCTGAGCCTGTTGCAGGCAGTTCAAAAGCAATGAATCGAGTTGCACACTCAGCCCATAAACTAATTTATTTAGCTTTAGTCGTCATTGTGACATCAGGCTATTTAATTTCTACGGCTGATGGCCGTGCAATTGAAGTATTTAATTTATTTGATGTACCGGCATTACCAGAGTCGGTCGCAAACCAAGAAGATATTGCAGGTAAAATTCACTTTTATGCCGCGTATGGGCTAATAGCTGTGGTTGTTTTACATGCTTTAGGGGCACTAAAACATCATTTTATCGATAAAGATAAAACCTTAATTAGAATGATCAAACCATTGAAGGATGATTAAAATGAAAAAATTACTATTAGGCACAGCACTAAGTGCTGCACTTTTCTCAACAGCAAACGCAAATGCAGCTGACTACGTTATTGATACAGACGGTGCACACGCATTTGTAACTTTTAAAATTAAGCACTTAGGTTACAGCTGGTTACATGGTCGTTTTAATACTTTTTCAGGTGACTTTAGTTATGACGATAAAGCGCCTAATGCATCTAAAATCAATGTAACGATTGATACTAAAAGCATCGACTCAAACCATGCTGAGCGTGACAAGCACTTACGCGGAAAAGACTTCTTAAATGTTGATAAATACCCAACGGCAACATTCAAAAGCACCTCAATCAAGTTTGATGAAGACGGTGACGAAGCAGATGTAACAGGTGAATTCACCTTAAATGGTGTGACTAAAACCATTACTTTTGAAATTGATAAAATTGGTGAAGGTAAAGATCCATGGGGTGGATACCGTGTTGGTTTTGAAGGTGAAACAAGCCTTAAACTAGCTGACTATGGTATCGACTACAATCTAGGCCCTGCTTCTACGCATGTTGATATCGGTTTATTCATTGAAGGTGTGCGTAAGTAAGCACCATTAATACGACTGCCAATTCGCATAACTATGTGGATTAGGAAATTAAAAGTGCCGCTCAATGAGCGGCACTTTCGTTTCTATCTTTTAACCTTTTTTCTAAAATGGGCTGTAAATTATCAGGTAGCCAGCGAACTAAAACATCATGAAAAGCGTTTGTGTGAGCTATTTTTTCAAGGGTTTCATCTAGTAGTTTTACCGTTTCTTTGCCTTGTTTGTTATTTGTACAACCTATATAACCAACGCTTAATGCCGGTGCTTCGGTGAGTGTCAGTTGGGTCAATTCATCTTTAAAGCCCATTGAGTGCGCCAAATAGTAATGTTCGCTAGGGTAGCCAAGTAATATATCAATGCGCTTCTTATGCAGCATATAAGTTAAGCTTGCGAGTGTATCTCTGCCGGGGCGTGAGATAATATTAGCGTCATGGCTTTCGTTAATCACGCTATCTATATCGGTGCCAAACGAGCGGCTCATTGATACCCCTAATGCCAAGTGTTTTTCGTTTAATAACGATTTTAAAGACACGGGTTTTGTGACGTCTAACTTAAGTTTTGTGGCTAACTCTTTACGTATGGCAATGGAGGGTGATAAACCCACTGTTGAAGTGTGCTCTGTAAACTGAATATGCTGCTTACGGTGCTCGCTTTGATATAACGACAGCATACAGTAATTGTTGTGTGGGTTTGATAGTTCATTCACGGCACGACTAGCCGGCAATAAAGTGCGTTTAAATGAAACCTCTGGCAGAAATTGCTCTAGTAATTTGATCACACTTTCGTCACGACCAGTTCCTTCATATTTGTCATTCATGATGTAGTAGGGAGCAAAATCAACCATGATCCATTCGATTGACTTCGGTTGCTTGGTTGCAGCAACTGGCAGGCAGAAAAGTAATAGTAAAATAGAGCACGTAAAACGCATTTTTACTACCTATTTGTGGGCTTAAAATATAAGTGTAGCAGGAATTTAGCTATATGCAGGCTGGTGATGAAAAACTAAAACGCCAGCGTATTGGCTGGCGTTTATCGGTAGGGTTTAGTTGGCTTTTAGCCACTTCACAAATTGGCGTGCATCACTGGCCTTTTGGAAGATGGCGTTTTTTAAGCCTTGCGTGTCACTAAAAATTACACGCTGTTTATTTACCGAGATTGATTGCACTGGGTGTGCGATCTGGATCAAAGATCCGTTGTATTTATATGACATAATAAAACTCACTCTTTCTTTTGTCTGTGTCTGTAGAGCTTTAATAGGCATTTAAAAAATACAGACCGACATTTGTTGTCTTGCTAACAGTGTTGACTAAGTTTGTGACAGTTTGGTGATGATTTGAAAATTCATCAAAATGTCATTTAGCAAACGAGTTGCAAGTATTTATACGAATATGCGGGAATTACTGGATCAAGGTAAGGGGTTAACCGCGTGGTTTCTAAAAACCAGACAAGTAGAGTACTGTAAGAATTAACTAAGCGCAAGGTTTATTTTTTAAACATCAAAAATAATTTCTGGATGTTTTATAGAAACGGGCGTATTGTGATTAGGCACAAAATAACAATAAGAAGTATGCATATGAATTACCTTTTGGTGTCAGATATATTTGGTAAAACAGCGCATTTATCGCTGCTTGCCCAGCAGCTTCGCGGTAAGGTGAGTCTTTGCGACCCTTACCAAGGAGAAATTCAGCTCCCTATAAATGAGCAGTTTCAATACCAGCATTTCTTAACACAATGCGGCCATGATAGTTATTTTGAAAAAGTACATTTAAAAATGGCTGCTATTCGTCAGCCAACCACGATTATTGCATTTAGTGCAGGCGCTGCTGCCGTTTGGCGAGCTCAAGCAGAGTTAAAAAATTCATTCATTAAAAAAATTATTGCCTTTTATCCATCCCAAGTCAGATATCATCTTGAGCTTGAGGCTAACGTCCCTTGTCGATTTATTTTTCCTCACAGTGAAGAGCATTTTGATATTAAGCCTGTGGTTGCTTCATTAAAAAGCAAAGCAAAGGTGAGCTGTGAAATAGCCGACTTTGGTCATGGTTTTATGAATCCGTTATCTGAAAATTTTAATCAGTTTGGCTATCAGCAATTTACAGAACAACTGTTAAAAGAAAGTTGTCATCTAGAAGTTACCACCAACCATTAAAAACTAGTCTATAGTCATTACTAAACAATAATATAAGTAATAACTATGACGGACCAAGCAAATTACAGCCATTTCTTATCTAACCCGGTTGCTAAACCACCTTGTCGAATGATCAATGCGCAAATGTACGGATTTTTTGTTGCAGGGTGTGAGCAAAAAATGCAGCAGTATGTTGATGCAACTTTAAATTTACTAGCAACCGAATCAACCTCGTTTAATGTGTTAGGGAGCACGTGTTTACTTACCTTCACTGATATCGAAAAAATCTCTTCGTTAACGCCACCTTTTTCAGATCATGGCTGGATGCAAGAAACCGATATTATTATTTGGCTCCCAGTCGCAAAAATGCAAGGTGGTGACATTAGTCATTTATATTGGTATCCGGCATTTATTAGCGTCAATAACATTTATGCTTTAATTAATGGCCGAGAAGCCTGGGGTTATAATAAATACCTCTGTGAATATCAAATGCCTGCGACTGTGAGTGATGCGGGCGCCTTTAGCATTTCTTTAGAATGTTTTGATGTGTTTAACCCAGACTCTAAATTAGCGATGCATGATCTATTAACCATTGAGCAAACGCAGGCAAGCACGAAGGAAAACCTACTCGATAACTTATCGCATTTTTCTAAACACGTGACAGATTTATTTGATGCGCAAATTCAAGGCATTGATTTATCACTTCTTAAACAATTGTTAAGCGGGTTTATACATCCGCAGATGGATCAGATTTTGTTTAAACAATTTCCCGATGGTCAAGGAGATAAAGCCGTTTATCAAAGCGTGGTTCACTCACCATCTTTAATCAAAAAAATTCACCAATTAAAACTTTTACACAATGATTTTAGTTTGGATGTAAAAGCCCTTGCGAGCTTTCCTCTGAATGACATGTTTGGCATTGCACTTGGCAAACAAGCGGTTCATTTACCCTTTTACGTCAATATGGACTTTGACCAGCTTGGCGCAACACAACTGTTACCGGTACAGGGGTAACCATGGAAAAAGAAAAAATTACCATTGTCGGTGGCGGTGTTGCAGCGATGACCGCGGCAGTGTATTTAACCGAGCAAGCTAATTGGCAAAGCCAACGCGAGATTACCATTTATCAACAGGGGTGGCGCCTAGGTGGTAAAGGGGCGAGTGGCCGAAACGCCCATTTTGGACAGCGAATCGAAGAGCATGGTTTACATGTTTGGTTTGGTGCCTACGTAAATAGCTTTCGCACCTTAGAAGGGGTGTATAACGCACTCAATCGACCTGCTAGTTGTTCATTGGCTACTTGGCAGCAGGCATTTAAACCACACAGTTTTATTGCTTTACAAGAGTTTATTGATAACGAATGGCAAACTTGGCCGATAGATTTTCCTACCGTTGAAGGGAACCCCGCTGATGGCAGCCTAGATATAACAGTGTGGGACTTTGTCACCATGACATTAGCATGGCTAAAAAAATGGACCGAAGGTATTGAACATGTTTGTCAGCAGCAAGACGCTAAAACCACTTTAGTGACTAAAAAGTCACGGGATCAATCGTTACTCAAACACATGTATCAAGAAATCAAAGCAGACATTGATACCCATTTAAATGGCGCAAAGAAATTCATCGATGATATTGAAGCAGGCGCAACTGAAATTGCCTCGAACCCACGAACATTGATAACTCATTTGCTGCAGTTCACCGAAAAGCAGGCCACCCATACAGATAAACAGGCCGATCGACTGGTGATTTGGTATATCGTCAGAAAGTTAAAACGTTGGTTTAAAGACCAAGTTATTGATTTACTCGATGACAACCCAGAGCTGCGCAGACTTTATATTTGTGCCGATCTTGCGATTGCAATGCTCACCGGATTGATTAAAGACAAAGTATATCGCGACGGTTTTGGTGTCATTAATTGCTTCGACTTTCGTCAGTGGCTCGAAAAAAATGGTGCTAACAAAACTTACAGTGTCGATTCCGCGCCAGTGCGTGGCTTTTATGATTTGGTGTTCGCATACCCTAAAGGTGACTTTAATAAACCCAATGTTGAAGCAGGCGTTGCCGCCCTTGCCATGTTACGTATAGGGCTTTGCTATAAAGGCGGCGTGATGTGGAAAATGCAAGCTGGGATGGGCGATGTCATTTTTGGGCCAATTTATGAACTTTTAAAGCAGCGCGGCGTTAAGTTTAAGTTTTTCCATCAGTTAACTAACTTAGCTGCAGGGCAAACTGACCAAGGTGAACAGCTGGTAAGTAAAATTGAGCTTTGCCAACAGGTGAGTTTAGTTGGCCAAGACTATGATCCGCTCATCGATGTTAAGCAGCTACCATGCTGGCCAAGTGAGCCTCTGTATGAGCAAATCAGCTCTGAACAAGCGCACTTATTACAAGAATATCAAATCAATTTAGAGTCATTTTGGAGTAATTGGCCCGAGGTGTATCAAGAGCACTTTGGTACCCCATTGCCAACAGTGACGCTTCGCCATGGTATTGATTTTGACACACTTATTTTAGGTGTATCGGTTGCCTCACTTGAACACGTGGCCCCTGAACTTTTAGCTGTAGATTACGCGCTCTCTCAACAAGCTACAAAAGTACAAAGTGTAGCGACTCAGGCTTGCCAGGTATGGTTGAATAAAACCGACCAACAACTTGGCTTTACGCAAACCAATGCCGCTCATGAAGGACCTATTTTAAGTGGCTTTGTTGAGCCGTTTGATACCTGGGCGGCAATGGGCAACTTGCTCGATAAAGAAGATTGGCCAAGTGAAAATGCGCCCGTGAACATTGCCTATTTTTGCAGTGCATTTAGCTGCGAAAACTATCCACCTGCCAGTGCTCATCAATTCCCAGAGCAAATGAAAGCCGAAGTAAAATCAAATATGCATAATTTGTTTAGTGCAGATATGCGGCCACTTTGGCCTCAAGCCTATATTGATAACAAATTTGATTGGCAGGTTTTTTACAGTGATCCGCACAGCATTTTACCTGCTCTCGAGCAACAATACTGGCGCGTTAATGTTGATCCCAGTGAGCGCTACGTCTTATCTGTGGTTGATACAAGTAAATACCGCCTAGCTACTGATGGCAGTCAGTTTGTCAATTTGCGCATCACTGGCGATTGGATAAAAACCGGTGTTAATGCTGGCTGTGTTGAGGCTGCTGTAATGGCCGGTATGCAAACAGCGCGGGCAATATGTGGTTGGCCAAGCGAAATTAGCGGAGAGCATGCATTCGAAAAAAGTTAGGGTGAGCAAAGTTATAAATAAGTATGCGTATAAGTCATGAATTTTCATGATTTATATGCGACTTTAATCTATTGTTTGGTCTATACTTACCACTAAATTACAACAATTTAACAAGTTTCCCTCTTTTAAGGTCTAAAAGCCAATGAAGCGACCCTTTCTGAATGATCCTAAATTTATGATGATGTCGAGCACCTGCTTGGCAGCATGTGTAATGGCAAGCGCTTTTGCACAAGGAGCTGAGACTGAAAAAGACATGGAAGTTATTAGCGTTTATGCACAAAAGCGTCCGCAAGCAATTGAAGATGTGAGTGTAGCGGTAAGCCAAGTGGATGGCGAAATTTTAAAAGCTCAGCATTTTAAAGATTCAACTGAAATTGGCTTGTTTGCGCCAAATGTTAAAATCACCCAAAACGCCGCAGAAGGGACGCCTCCCGCTGTGAGTATCCGTGGGGTGGGGTTACTTGATTACAATACGGCTAATACCTCACCTGTTGCTATGTATCTTGATGGCGTTGCGATGGGGTCTGCTAATAATCAAATTGTTAACTTGTACGATATTGAACAGCTCGATATTTTACGCGGCCCGCAGGGTACCTTGTTTGGTCGTAATTCTACCGGTGGTGCAATACTTATACGCTCAAATCGCCCTGAGTTTGATAGCTATGGCTCGTTGACATTAGGCGTTGCCAACAATAATGCCACCAGCGTTGATGGTATGTGGAACCAGCAACTATCAGGTTCCAGTGCATTACGAATTGCGGTTAACTATCAAGACTACGAATACTCAACAAAAAACACTTATGCAGACTCGCCAACAGCAGGCATGGAGCAGAAAAATGCCCGTGTGTCTTTTTTGTCTGAGTGGGATGAGGTTGATCTTTACCTGCAAGCGCATATTGAAGATTGGGATGGTATTGCCCAGCCAGTTGGTAGTATTGGTATTGTCGCAAACCCTTTAACGGGTGAGCTGTGTTCACCAGCAGATGCGGGCTCAACACGCTGTTTTGATAACTTTGGTTTTAATGATGGCAGTGATGACTTCTTTGCGGTGAGCGTCAATAACGATTCACCTCATAAATCCGATGGCTACGGTTTTATTGCTGAACTGAATTGGCATTTAAACGAGCAAAGTACATTTACTTCACTGTCGAGCTTTAACGATTTAGAAAGAAG
The DNA here is from genome assembly GCF_016464105.1 of Pseudoalteromonas sp. bablab_jr010. Classification (NCBI taxonomy): domain Bacteria; kingdom Pseudomonadati; phylum Pseudomonadota; class Gammaproteobacteria; order Alteromonadales; family Pseudoalteromonadaceae; genus Pseudoalteromonas; species Pseudoalteromonas sp. bablab_jr010. The sequence continues at coordinate 30,167 of NZ_JACDWV010000161.1, forward strand.
CCACGCTTTTAACTGCGATGGCTCCCCAGCTCGTTTGTGCGAAGGGGTATTAGGGTTAGATACCCAACTATTCAGCCAAGAATTCAGGTTATTAAACGAACTTGCTGATTACACACTCACCAGTGGTATTTATTTTGCCGATGAGACAATTGAGCAAGATAATTTAAATGATATTTTGCGTGATTTCCGGGGTGTTTTACCGACAAATTTAACCGCGACCTTTATCTACGATAACGAAATCAAGATGCAAAATTTGGCTGTATTTAGCCAAATTGAAGTGCCTGTCGCAGATAAATGGATGATTACAGCCGGTCTTAGATATGACTATGAGTCACTTGAGTATGACTCAATCGCCACCTTAAATGCGGTGGTTGATGTGAACGACTTAGACGGGGTACTGGTACCATTTTATCGCGTTACCGATGAGCAGTCGGATAACGGTTTTACCGGGCAATTTGCCGTTAATTATCGCTATTCAGATACAAGCAATCTTTATTATCGTTTTGCTAATGGTAGTAAAAGCGGTGGCTACAATGGCGGCTTTTTGTCATCCGAAGAACAAGCAATCTTGGCAAACTATGGCAAAGAGCGCTTAAATGCCCATGAAATTGGCTTAAAGTCGTTCTGGCCTGGGAAGCAACTTAGAATGAACTGGGCGGCGTTTTATTATGATTATAACGACCAACAAGTGTTTATGAACCAAGCGTCAGAAACACCGCAAATGCCCCCAGTGCAATTACTTGAAAATGTGGCTGACTCAACAATTTACGGCCTTGAAACTGAAATTAATTACCAAGCAACTAAGCAATTAGCCATGCTACTTTCAGTAGGCTATATCCCCCATGCTGAATTTGAAGAGTACGTTGACCCACTTGGTAATAGTATTACCGATAACCAACTACCATTTACCTCTAAATGGAATGTATCAGCGGGGTTAAAATACGACACCAGCTTGGCGTCGTATCCGTTATCGGCCAACATTATTTACGATTATCAGTCTGAGTTTTATTTTGACCAGAACATGAACCCATATGCCCGCCAAGACGGTTTTAGCATTGTTAATGCGCATCTAAAATACGATGTTGAAAATTGGTCATTTACTTTATGGGGCAAAAATTTATTTGATACTGAATACAGTCAGTTAAAGTTCGATTTAAGCTCGTTCCTAGGCATGCTTGAAGACTTTAAAGGGGAAGGGCGTCGCTATGGCTTTGATGTTTCACTGCAATTCTAGTCGTTGCCATCTCCACACTGGTACAGGGGTTTTGTGAATGCGGTTTAAGCTGTATTTTAGTACTCTGCTGTTTTTGTTGTTATTAAGTGTTTCGGCTAATGCACAAGAGACGTTTGTCTACACCGATGCTGTGGCTGATCAAAATCTTCATGATGTCGGTGATGTGTTTACGGCGAACGATAATATGTTCCCGCAATCAGTGGCTGAAATTGATACTTGGCGAGCCAGCAAAAAGCCACAATCTCGAATAAGCTCGGTTGGTGGTAGTTATTGGTTAATTGTTGAAATTGAAAATCAAAGTGATATCGAAGATTTAGTGCTCTATCCGTATAACACCTTGGTTTCAAAAATAGAAAGCCGCATTTACGATATCACTGATCCAACAGCCCCCATACAGCACTTTGTAACGGGTGGTAAAGAGCCAAATCAGTTTGCATTCCACTATGGTAATCGTTTGTCTCTTGTGAAAGGCAAGCGCTATACGCTTATTACTTATTTTGAAAGTGACTACTTTTATACCCCTGCAAAGCTAGTATTAACGCCATACCAAGATTATTTTCAGAATATAACCGTTGAAAATATGGTCATGATGCTCTGCTTTGGGGTGGGTATTGCGCTTGGCTTATATAACTTATTAATTTATTTGGTTTCCCGTGATGTGACACATCTTTACTATGCATTATTTACTGCATCTTGGGTGTTTGCTTGGAGCCACTTTTTCCATATTTCGGATCAGCTATTTGGTTACTATAATCCTCACCTTCATTGGCTTGGCTTTGCGCTCACGCCATTAACCAATATTCTGTTTTACAACAACTTGCTTAAACTCAAAGAGACATTTCCAAAACTGGCGCAATTATCATTGATGGTGGGTGTGATCGCGACCTTGGGTATACCGTTTTGTATTTTATGGCCAAGCTTTGGTTTTTATTGGTCAACGTTAGTGACGGGCGTTGCTTTATGTTTAGGCTTATACATAGGTATTCGCTGTATGCTTATTGGCTTTAAGCCGGCGCGATATTTTGTGCTTGCTTACATAGCCATGATGCTACCGAATATGGTAGGTAATTTAACGAATTTAGGCTTGCTGCCAGCAACCTCCATTAATTTATATTTATTGGGTTTGATAGGCACCGCTATGGACGCTATGTTGCTTGCGTTTGCTGTGGCCGATAAGTTTAGACTGCTTCACGATGACAACGTAGAGCTCAACAAAAATCTAGAAGAAAAAGTCCATTTAAGAACGTTGGAGCTTGAAGAACTCGCCTCAGAGCTTCGCGATGCAAATGAGGCTAAAAGCCGTTTCTTAGCGAATATCAGTCATGAAATTCGCACCCCAATGACGTCAATCATTGGTTATGCAGATGGCATTATGCTCGGGGATATTAAGCCCCATGAGCGCAACCATGGAATTGGGGTTATTTTGCAAAATAGTCGTCATGTTCTTGGATTAATTAACGATATCCTCGATATGTCGAAGATTGAAGCTAACAAGCTCGAAATTGATTTAGTCGAAACGGACTTGTTTGCCACGATTGCCAATATAGAGTCGCTCATTGGCAAGCAAATTCGCGATAAGGGCTTAAAGTTCAGTGTCGATTATCAGTTCCCATTACCAGACTACTTGATTACCGATCCGAGTCGATTAAGGCAAATCTTATTAAACTTAACAACCAATGCCCTTAAGTTCACGCAAGTGGGGCGTATAACCTTAACTGTGAGCTGTCACAACGATAAGTTGTCAATTAGTGTAAAAGATACTGGCATTGGTATGACTGAAAAAGAGCAGCAGTTGTTATTTAGTGCTTTTTATCAAGCTGATTCGAGTATTTCTAGGCAGTATGGTGGCACAGGTCTTGGTCTTAATATTTCAAAGAGCCTTGCGCAGAAATTGGATGGGGATATCAGCGTTAAAAGTAATGTCGGCTCTGGCAGTGAGTTTATTTTCACTATGTCGGTGTACACCACAGACAACACTCGTTGGCTCAATGATATGAGCGAAGTGAAACTTGTTGAAACCTCACCGTTTAGTAAGCTTGATGCGCCAGAGAACCTAAAGGGCAGGGTATTACTTGCCGAAGACCACCCAGATAACCGACGTTTAATTGCGCGAATATTAGAGCGTATGGGGCTGACAGTGACCACCGTTGAAAATGGTAAAGACGCAGTACAAGCAACCCTCGAAGACAGCTTTGACCTTATTTTGCTCGATATTCAAATGCCGATTATGGACGGCCAAGAAGCTTTAAAAATGATGCAAGCAACCGGAGTAAGCGTGCCTATCATTGCGCTAACAGCGAATACTATGAAGCATGAAGTGACGCGTTATATGAAGCAGGGCTTTAATGATTTGATTGCAAAACCAATCGATAGAAATGCCTTTAGTCATAAAATTGCCAGTTATTTAGAATGCGATGAGTTAGCAGATATAAAGTTGCCTGAAAAAGAGTTTCAGGCATTAAAAAATGATTATATAAAAGGGTTAGAGACACAGTACAAAGAAATGCTAGAACAATATAAAAAAATGGATTTAGAAGGGTTTAGCAAAAATGTGCATATGCTCAAAGGTGCAGCTAATATGTTTGAGTGTGAAATGCTGTATGTAAAAGCAGTGGCTGTCGATACGGCCTTAAAAGAGGATACTGTAACCTTGGATACCCAGTTAATTGGCTCATTATTTAATGCGATGGAAAATGAATTTACCAAGGTAACCCATTGATTGTTTGAATAGCGGCTATTTATTTGTAAGCACAGACAAATTAGCTATTTCTTGATATTAATATTGTTAAAACTCTTTGCTGGGAAGGCATGATGCAGTATCAACATATTTCAGTCCCCTCGAACGGCGCGCAAATTACGATTGATAGTAAGGGCCAATGGCATATTCCTGATAACCCGGTTATTGCTTATATTGAAGGCGATGGTGTGGGTCAAGATATTAGCCCGGTGATGCGAGATATTGTCGATGCTGCGGTGAGTCATGCTTATCAAGGTGATAAACAAATACATTGGATGGAAGTGTTCAATGGCGAAAAAGCGGCAGCATTATACGACGGCGACTGGTTCCCGCAAGAAACCCTGCATGCCGTTAGACAGTATAAAATTGCCATAAAAGGGCCGTTAACAACCCCCCTTGGCGGAGGCTTTCGCTCATTAAATGTGGCTCTTCGTCATGAGATGGACTTATTCGTTAACATGCGGCCCATTCGCAGTTACCCGCATTTACCATCGCCCTTAAAAGAGCCTGAAAAAACCCAAATCACAGTAATACGCGACAGCTCTGAAGACGTTTACTCGGGCATTGAATGGCAGGCTGGCAGTATTGACAACGAACGTATGCTTGATTTCTTATGCCAAGAAATGGGTGTCACCCGACTTCGTTTTGATAACCAATGTGGCATTGGTATTAAAAATAGCTCGAAAGAGGCGGCAGAGCGACTAATGCGTTACGCCCTTAACTTTGCCCTTAAAGAGCGCAGTGAATCACTGACTGTGGTGCACAAAGGCAATGTATTAAAATTTACCGATGGCGCTTTTAAACGCTGGGCATTTGCCCTTGCAGAGCAAGAGTTTAACGCTGAAGCGCATGAAAATGGTCGTTGGTTGGTGATCAAACGAGACGAACAAGATGATTTAATCATTAAAGAAGTGATTGCTGATAATATGCTTCAACAAGCGCTGCTCACCCCAGAGCAATTTGATGTGGTGGTAACAACCAATCAAAACGGCGATTACTTAGCTGATATGCTAACCGCACAAGTCGGTGGGGTAGGTATTATGCCTGCGGCAAACTTAAATAATGAAGTGGCCTTTTTTGAACCAACTCATGGCACATTTAATCGCATCGCCGGGGAAGATAGTGCAAATCCAACAAGCAGTATTTTAAGTGCGGTTATGATGCTACGCTTTATGGGCTGGCACGAAGCGGCGAATAAAATAGAAAAAGCCCTAGAACAGACGCTTACAGCGAATGAAATGACGTTTGATTTGGCTAACTTAGTAGCCGATGCGACGATGCTTAGTTGCAGTGATTTTGCAACAAGCATCATCGCGCGAATAAGTAACTCAAATAATGAACCATATTAAGCGGCATTGGCGCTTTTAACTGCGTAGACACATGGTTTACCTGTTAACTGTGCTGCACGTTGATAAATGTGCTCTGCACCCGGCTCATTGCTTGTCATGCCTGTTAATGTATCCATTAACGCAACCACTAAAATAGCTGGTACTTGGCAGCAATATTCATCGAGCACTGCAGTTGTTGTTTGTGCATCAACATGGCAATGCGGGTGAGTACGTACTGTGCTATATGCTTTTAACAGTGTGTCTGCTTGTAAAACATCATCATCTTGATGTTTGGTTTTACGACATTGGCAACCAAACTCATCAACCATGGTTGCCAGTGTTTGGTAAATTTCTTCGCAAGCTAAATCGCTTTTTTTACAAAGCTGCTGCTCGATGAATGAGTGTAATTGACCATTGATGTAAAGGCCGTCCTGTTGAGTGAATTGCGCTGAAGTTTCCATAATCATTTTCTCTTTGTTTATGTGCTTAACTTCACTCTAGCCCTTCACTCATTATTAATGAAATTGTTGTTTTCAATAACTGATATTGATTTTATCAATATTATGCTTGTTTTTAGCGATCAGCCACAGTACTGGCAAAGGCGAGTAGCTCTCTACGCAGCCACTGATGCGGGTTTGCGTGATGTAGCAAAGGGCTCCATAACATTTTTACTTCAATAGGAACTATTTGAAATGGAACTGGACTTATTACCAAATCAGTGTGTTTTGCAAGTAACATGGCTTGGCGGCGGGGCAATGTGGCAATAAGTTGAGGTGATTGGCAAAGTAGGCTCGCCACCATGTAATGGCGGGTGAATACGCGAATATTGCGGGTTTGTTCTAATTGCCATAATGCCTCATCGACCCAGCCGAGTTTTTGGCTGCCTGATTTATTTGTTACGGCCGCTTCAACGCCCCAACCAGCCCGATTTACCCAAATGTGTTCTTGTGCAAGGTAGCCTTCAAGGTTTTGTTGTTGTAAGTAAGGGTTGTCTGGGTGTGTTAAGCAGCAGTAATTGTCTCGCCACACACTGGCTTGGTGGAATGAGCGGGGCAGGCCGTTAAAGCGATTAATGGCAAGGTCGATGGTGCCTTTTTCCATATCTTGAAGGTTAACATCACTTGGGCTCAAAATATCAAAATTAAGCCCAGGGTTCTTTGCTAGCTGCTGGGTGATAAACGGCGCAATAAGCGTTGACTCAAGGTAGTCGTTTGCCATGATCCGAAACGTTATATTTGCGGTGCTCGGGTCGAATACCTCACTAGGCTGAGTAATTTCCTCAGCCATTTTTAACAGTGATTCTATTTCAGGTTTAAGGCTGAGCGCTTTTGCGGTTGGCGTCATTGTGCCAGCGGCTCTTACTAATAATGGATCATCAAATAAATCACGCAAACGTTTAAGGGCATTACTCATTGCAGGTTGAGTCAAAGCTAGTTTATTGGCGGCTTGAGACACACTTTGTTCGTCAATGAGGACATTTAAATACACCAATAGGTTGAGGTCGACGTGCCTAATATTCATTTGATCAATCTTATTTATTATCTTTATTAATTACCTAAATTAAAGCGCGCTTGCTATTGTGTGTAAACAAGGCGACTAAAATAATCAGCATAAGCGATAAAAATAATGCCACAGCAAAGTTCACATTTGGCTGTTAAATCACACAGCGAACAGTTAAATCAGGTCGTAGCGACTAAGCTTGCCCGTGCGGTGTATGCTGGCTTTGAGGCTATGTTTGCAGAGTTTTTAAATATAACTCTCGGCGCTCAAAGTCGTTTTGAACAGCGCCAGTGGCATCAAGTTCAAGGAGCTATGAAATCGCGACTGCAGGTTTACGAAGGGCAAGTAAAAAAGGTAAGCCAAGCGGTAAAAATTATTGCTTATAGCGAAGTAGACGACCCAGCGCTTTGGTTATTAGCCAAACAAATATACGCAGAAATGGTGCAAAATCACGAAAACCAGCCCATTGCTCATACCTTTTTTAATTCAACCTTCGGTGCAATTTGGGACTCACGAAAAATCCGCAATGTGCACTTGTTTGTGCTAAAAGCGCGCTATCAACTGGGGCCAAGGCCCTTTGATTCACTGGTTAGCCGCATTTCTCTGCAAAATGGCTTTGAAAGTGCGATTAGTAGCTTGATAAAGCGCCATGTGTTTCGCTCACAATACGCTAACTTTGCTGATGATGTAGCCATGTTACAGCGCACCTTGATTGCTGGAGCGAAACAACAATGCCCACAAGTTTATGAGCTGCTTGCTCTCAACGATGGCTATATTGAATACGCCAATTCATTGTTTTTCAGAAATAAAGCGTGCTACATCATAGGCCGCTGTATTGCTAAAAATGGCGATAACATGCCATTTGCGATTGCGCTATTAAACAGTGAAAAAGGTCTTCACATTGATGCCGTGATGATGGGAGCTGATCAACTCAGCTTGTTGTTTGGCTTTGCGCGTACTTATTTTATGGTCGACACTGACCAACCCGCCCGATATGTTGATTACCTCAGTGTTTTAATGCCTCATAAGCAACGTTTTGAGCTGTTTAATGCCATAGGCTTTATCAAACACGCGAAAACCGAGTTTTATCGTTATAAAGTTGATACCACCCGTAATAGCCCCGTTGACGATAAATACACACTTGCGCCGGGTACGCCGGGCATGGTGATGCTGGTATTTACCACCCCAGGCTCAGATTATGTGTACAAGGTAATAAAGGATAAATTTAGTGCGCCAAAAACGGCCACCAAACAACAAGTAATGGCTAAGTACGACTTTGTTAAACAAGCTGACCGAGTAGGCCGGCTAGTTGATACACACGAATTTCGTTATTTAGCGTTTGATTTAAGCCGATTTAGTGATGAGCTTATACAAATAATGCAGCAGCAAATTGGCGATAGCTTAGTGATTTCGGGTAATGCACTTATTTTGCGCCATGTGTATGTTGAGCGCAAAATGACGCCGCTTAATTTGTATATCAACGACTGTGATGAGCGAAAACTGCAGCAAGTAATGGTTGATTACGGTAAAGCAATAAAAGAGCTTGCGGGGGCTAATATTTTCCCCGGTGATATGCTGATGAAAAACTTTGGTGTAACTCGTTGGGGAAGAGTGGTGTTCTACGACTACGATGAAATTTGCCCGATGACAGAGTGCCAATTTCGAGAGCTGCCCAAAACCGAGGATTCATTAGATGAACTCAGTAGCGAAAGTTACTTTGATATTGCAGAAAATGACGTATTTCCGAGCCAGTTTAAAGTATTTTTTAGCGCCAATAAGCGGGCGTTTGATCACTTTAATGTTGCGCATCAAGATATTTTCACCGCCACAATGTGGCAGCAATTACAAACAGCTATAAACGATGGGCAATTGCTTGATGTTTATCCTTATAAGCAGTCTTGGCGCTTTTCTTCGATGAGAGCTCAAATGAAAAAATCTCAATCTATAACTGTTTAATAGGAACATAGTGTTAGCGTATGCTGTTTAAAAAGCTAAGGAACGCACTATGAAAAACACACTGTTAATATCGAGTTTATTTATTTCGTCTATGGTAAGCGCCAATCCGTTATTAGGTAGCTGGCAATTTGTTGAAGGCAAATATGCAACCAATGACGGCTATGTGACGGCAAAAGCGCCAGAAATAACCTCAGTTAAACTGATTACACCCAGTCATTTTAGCTATATCACCCAAAAACAAGGCAACTTTCATTATGCTGGTGGCGGCAAATATGTTTTGCAAGACCAGCAATTTATCGAAACTTTCTCCTATGGTAATGTACCTTCACTACTTGGTAAGACCATGGCATTTGATTACAAACTAGAAGGTGACTTGTGGCACCACACCTTGTATGAAAATGGTAAGTTAGTCGAAGCTGAGATCTGGCAACGAATTAAATAGAAGGTGATATGCGTTATATTAAGCACGAAGACTCACAGTTACATTTTGCGCAAACAGATAAACCAGCCCTAAAAGATAACGAAGTTCTTATTGCTGTTGCAGCAATCGGCGTTAATCGCGCAGATTGTTTACAGCGACAAGGTAAATATCCTGCGTCCAAAGGTGACAGTGAGATTCTAGGGTTAGAATGCGCCGGTACCATTGTTGAGCAAGGTAGTGCAGTATCGGGAGATTGGCTTAATAAACGCGTTTTTGCCTTGTGTGCGGGCGGTGCTTACAGCGAGTATGTTGCCGTTGATGCTGCGCAAGTAATGTCGTTACCAGATGAAATGACAATGGCAGAGGGCGCTGCTATCAGTGAAGTATACTTAACGGCTTTTTCTGCCTTATTTCAATTTGGTCAGCTCAAAGCGGGGCAGACGGCACTGATCCATGCGGGAGCTAGTGGTGTCGGTGGGGCGGCAATTCAAATGGCAAAACGCGCAGGCGCTCAAGTGGTGATCACTGCAGGTAGTGATGAAAAGTGTGAGCATGCCAAACAGCTTGGTGCAGATCACACCATTAATTATAAAACCACTGATTTTGTAGAGTACTTCAAAGCCAATAATTTACAGGCCAATACCATTGTTGATCCTGTTTCTGGAAGCTATTTAAATAAAAATGCTGCCGTTGCAGCAATGGATTGCCAAATTGTGATGTTAGCCTTTTTAGATGCGCGCTTTGCTGAGGTTGACTTTGCAAGGCTGCTAAGCAAACGTATTTCCTTTCATGCATCAACCTTGCGTAACCGTTCAATTGAATTTAAACGTGATTTAAAAGAGCAGTTTATTTCGCGTTTTTATGATGACTTGGCCAACGGGCTTTTCGATTGCAATATCTATAAAACCTTAAATTGGCAAGAAGCGAATGAGGCTCACCGTATTTTAGATAACAACGAAAACTCGGGAAAAGTGGTGATGTTAGTTGAATAACATCAATTTGCCCATATTATTGGTTTTATTAGTAGTTAAAAGTAAAGGTTAATATGAACCCTATTATTGCAATGCTCAAAGAGCACAATGTAAGTGACGAAAAAGTGCGTGAGCTGTTTCAAGCGTTTATGGAAAACCCAATGATGGCAATGGGTCTGGTTCAACAGTTAGGTATCCCACCAGAAAAGCTTCAACAATTGATGGCATTAGTGATGACGCAGCCACACCTTATTAAAGAAGCGGCTGAATCAGTGGGTATCAGTGATGATGAAGTTGAGCAAGCCAAAGCGCAGTTCAAAAATCAGCAGTCATAAAATTAAATGATACGAATTTAAAAAAGGTTAGCTCTTCGGCTAACCTTTTTTGTTAATTACTGATACGAAAACACGTCGTCTAGTTTCTTATCAAACAGTTGAGCAATCTTAAAAGCCACCTCGAGCGAGGGTGAATATTTACCTTTTTCAATTGCTACTATAGTTTGCCTTGAAACGCCAACTGCCTCTGCCAATGCTTGCTGAGTCATTTCGTTGTGATGAAATCGAAGTTCCCGAATGGTATTACTGAGCTGTTTTGTCATCTAGCTGTCTCTTCGATATAAATAGGCTTTGCTGGCAATAGTAATAATGTCACTGACTAAAAAACCAATAATAAGAAAGTGCATAATATTATATAGATCAGAGACCTCAGGTAACAGCATGCGTCCAGATACGCGCTCAATTTGCGTCGCTAAAAATACACATATTAAGATAGTTGCAGAGCAAAACCAGTGACCAAGCTTGGTGCTTTTTAGGTCAATGAGCTTATCACGCTCATCATCCCCTAAGTCTGCTTCTTTGTGTTTAATACCAGCAAGTACAGATTGCATAATTATCTCTAGGATCACCGCAACTACGGCAACCCTATACAAATAAGACACCATGGTCTCTTGGCTTAGAGCACCCGCGGCTTGTAGTGAATTAATACCTAACAGGTAATAGCTTAACAGGCCTATGGTTACCACCAAGGTGCCCCAAATTGTCATTTCTTTGTAGCTCATTTTCTTCCACCCTATGTAAAAAATATTTGACTTGGTGTTAAGTAAACTACTCATTGCTTGCTGTGTCAAATATTTTTAACATCATGTATGGTATTTTTATCATTGACGCATTTCGTTACATTTAGTTAAGAACTAATTTGTACCGCTCAGACTCCTAATGACACAAACAATAAATAAGGAACGAATATGAACTGGCTTTTAAAAGTATGGAAAAATAACCGCTCATTGATTTTATTTATCTGCTTGATGAGTGTGTTTAGAAGTGCAGTGGCTGATTGGTATGAAGTGCCAACAGGTTCTATGAATCCGACCATTGTTGAAGGGGACCGTATTTTAACGGATAAAATGGCTTATGATCTGCGTGTACCATTTAGTCATATTTCGCTAATGCGTACTGATGAGCCAAAAGCCGGCGATATTATTGTATTTGATTCTAAGGCTGCAAATAACCGTTTGATAAAGCGTGTTATTGGCGTGCCGGGCGATACAGTGACTTTAGTCGATAATAAATTGATCATTAACGGTAAAGCACTTGATTATTTATTGGCTGATGACAAGCAACAGCAGCAAACACTGATTGAAAACCTTGCTGGTGTTCAGCATGCTATTCAGGTATCAAAAACGCCTTCGGTGATGCAGCATTTTGCCCCTGTCGTTATTCCAAATGATATGTATCTAGCGATGGGCGATAACCGAGACCACAGTGCAGACTCGCGAGTGATTGGGCTAGTGCCTCGCAGTGAGTTATTAGGCAAAGCTAAAAGAGTCATAGTGTCACTTGATTATGATGATTATTACTTACCTCGAAAAGAGCGACTCTTGCATGATTTGTACATAGCACCCTAGATAAAAATCGTACAAAATTGGCAATTTATAATTTTATGTTTCAATATTAACGACATAAAAATAATAAGCCAAAAGGTAAAGTATGATAAATGATAAGTGTGCGAGATTAATTCGATCTTTTTTGTTACTCGTCTTTTCAATTAGCCTAGTTGCATGTGGTTCGAGCTCAAAAAACGAATCTACAAAAGTTGATGACACTAACAGCTCAACACCGGATACAGGTGTTGAGCTTGTCGATAACAGTGGTAGTGCTGACTATAAAATTATTATTTATGGCAATAGCCATAGTGCTAGATTAGGGGATTTGCTTGAACAGCTTATTTCCAGTGAGTTAACCAACGCTCAAGTTTCAACGCTTACCGTCAGTGGTCGTTTTTTAGATGAAATAGTGAACACATCGGGCAATGTTGAAAAGCTACAGCAAGCCAATTGGAGCCATGCTATTTTTCAAGGTCAAAAGTATTCTCAGTCTGGCTCTGTTAATTATTCTACAAGTGAGGCTGAGCGATTAATTGCCAGTGCAAAAGAGCTGGAAATTACACCTATTTTGTTTCCTGAGCATCCGCAAAGAGGTGATAGCAAAGAAGGGGAGCTTGTTTATCAATTGCATTTGTCGATTAGCGAAAAAGAGGCAAGCTGTGTTGCACCAATCGGCTTAGTTTGGGACAAAGCAATCGCCGCATTACCTGGGCTTAATTTTTACAGTGCAGATGGAAATCATGCTTCAGATGCAGGGCACTTACTGACCGCGATGACTTTTTATGAAGTTATAACAGGTGAGCTTGCAGATACCCTAGCTTACAATGCTGCTTTTGCGATTACCGAACAGCAACACCAGCAGTTTGGGCAAATAATTACTCAAGTACTGACTGAATATCCTGCATGCCCCAGCTCTTAAGCTAACAACATTAATCTAAAGCATTCATTAAATACAAAAAAACCGTTGTGTCTGAAACACAACGGTTCTTTATATTAACTAGCAATTGTGTAATTACATTACACGCATGCCAGGCTCTGAGCCTTCATCAGGGTTAAGAATATAAATTTCTTTACCGCCAGGGCCTGCAGCTAATACCATGCCCTCAGACATACCAAAACGCATCTTACGAGGCTTAAGGTTTGCTACCATTACAGTTAGCTTGCCTTCGATGTCTTCTGGTGCATACGCAGATTTAATGCCTGCGAATACTTGGCGCGTTTCGCCACCTAAATCTAAGGTTAGTTTTAATAGCTTATCTGCGCCTTCAACGTGTTCTGCTTTAGCAATTTTTGCTACGCGTAAATCAACTTTAGCAAAATCATCAAATTCGATTTCTGGGCTGATAGGTTCTTTTGCTAGTGGGCTGTTTGGATCAATCTTGTCTTTTTCAGCAACTAGACTTTCTTTTGACTCTTCAATCATTTTGTTTACTTTATCCATTTCAACACGTTGCATTAACGGTTTGAACTTATTAATTGCGTGACCAACCAGCGCTGTTTGCGCGCCTTGCCATGTTAAACCGTCGTTTAAGAAGGCTTCAACGTTTGCAGCCATACCAGGTAGAACAGGTTTTAAGTAGGTGATAAGTACACGGAACATATTTAAACCAAGTGAGCATACATCGTGTGCTTCTTGTTGTTTTGTTTCGTCTTTAATTAACACCCATGGCGCTTTAGCGTCGATGAATTGGTTTGCTTTATCAGCAAGGGCCATGATTTCACGAATTGCACGGCTGTAATCACGGTTTTCGTAGTGATTTGCAATGCTTGCAGAAGCCGCTTGGAACTCACCTAATAGCGCTTCGTCCATTACGGTGTCGCTAAGCTTGCCGTCAAACTTCTTGGTGATGAAGCTTGCACAACGACTTGCGATATTAACCACTTTACCTACTAAGTCTGAGTTTACACGTAGTGCAAAGTCTTCAAGGTTTAAATCAAGGTCAGTGATGCCGTTGTTTAGTTTTGCTGCGTAGTAATAACGAAGATACTCAGGATCTAGGTTATCAAGGTAAGTGCGCGCCTTAACAAAAGTGCCTTTTGATTTAGACATCTTCGCGCCATTCACAGTTACAAAACCATGGGCAAATACATTTGTTGGCTTTCTGAATTTTGCGCCATCTAACATTGCCGGCCAGAATAAGCTGTGGAAATAGATGATATCTTTACCAATGAAGTGGTAAAGCTCTGCATCTGAGTCTTCGCGCCAGAATGCATCAAAATCAATCCCTTTTTTATCACACAGGTTTTTAAAGCTTGCCATGTAGCCGATTGGTGCATCGAGCCACACGTAGAAATATTTACCCGGTGCACCAGGGATTTCAAAACCAAAGTAAGGTGCGTCACGGCTGATATCCCACTGCTGTAGGCCATCTGCAAACCATTCATCAAGCTTGTTCGCCATTTCTTGTTGAATCGTGCCTGAGTGTAACCACTCTTTAAGCATGTCTTCAAAAGCAGGTAGGTCGAAGAAGTAATGCTCAGAATCTTTTAAAATTGGCTCAGCACCCGACATTACAGAGCGTGGGTTAATAAGCTCAGTTGGGCTGTAAGTTGCACCACAAGAATCACAGCTGTCACCGTTTTGATCTTCTGACTTACACGTTGGGCAAGTACCTGTTACAAAACGATCTGGTAAGAAGATACCTTTCTCTGGGTCGAAAAGTTGAGAAATAGTATGCTTTTTAATGTGACCTGCTTCATTTAAACGGTTGTAGATTAACTCGCTGAAATGACGGTTTTCTTCACTGTGCGTGCTGTGATAGTTATCAAACTCAATGTTGAAATCAGCAAAGTCACGTTGACGTTCAACACTCACGTTTTTAACCATCTCTTCTGGCGAGATCCCTTGCTTTTGCGCATTAAGCATAATTGGTGTGCCGTGAGCATCATCCGCGCAAACGTAATAGGTTTCATGACCTTGTTGTTTTTGGAAACGCGCCCAAATATCAGTTTGGATATATTCTAGTAAATGACCTAAGTGAGTCGGGCCATTGGCATAAGGTAATGCGCTAGTAATCAGGATCTTTCGCTGTGCCATAATCATTCCGAATTGAGATTAGTTCGATGCAAATATGCTCGAATATCATTATTTAATTCATTGTGAGTTGCTTATATGCAACCTAAAGCAATGATATTATCTAATTGTCTGGTTTTAATGCCTTGAATGTTACATAATTCCGCAGCACTTTTCATCAAAGAAACGCTAATTTATTGCTATGTTTGGACTGTCAAAACTATTCTCAAGTAAATCGGCTGAAAAAGCACCTATCATTGCTGCCTTAGCCGCTTATCGTAGTAGCGCATTTGCCATTGGTATTGAGCAAGATTGGCTCGAAGAGCTTAATCAAAACAGCGATAAAAGCTGGCAGGTAAAACTAAGCCTACCTTTTGCTAGCGTGGGCGAAATCCCTGAAATTGAAAAATTTGTCGCCGATAAACTATCAGTACAGGTGTCAATTAGTGCTAAAGTGAAATTACCTAGCGCATATAGTTTTAAGCAAATTAAACATATTGTGCTCGTTGCTTCAGGTAAGGGCGGCGTTGGAAAGTCAACCACCGCGGTGAATCTTGCCTCGGCTTTAGAACAAGAGGGTGCCAAAGTGGGTATTCTTGATGCTGATATTTATGGCCCGTCTATTCCATTGCTTTTAGGTTTGCAAGGGGCAGAGCCGAAAACAGCCGATGATAAAAACTTACTTCCTTTTGAAGCGCACAACCTCAAAGCGCAATCGATCGGCTTTTTAGTACCTAGCGATGATGCAACCGTTTGGCGCGGACCAATGGCATCGGGAGCACTTAATCAGTTAATGAACGAAACCGCTTGGGGTGAGCTTGATTATCTAATTGTTGATATGCCTCCAGGTACGGGCGATATTCAATTAACCATGAGCCAAAAAGTGCCAGCCAGTGGTGCAGTGATCATTACCACGCCTCAAGATTTAGCGCTAGCCGATGCACAAAAGGGCATTGCTATGTTCAATAAAGTGAACGTGCCTGTACTTGGTTTAATTGAAAACATGAGCTACTTCTTATGTGGTCATTGTGGTGAGCCTAATCATGTATTTGGTAAAGATGGTGCCGTAAAATTAGCACATTGTCATGGTGTGCCTGTGCTGGCAAATATTCCACTGGCCATTGAAATTCGTGAAAGCTCGGAGCAGGGCGATTTAATTGCCAAAGACAACGCGGCTCAAATAAGCGAAACCTACAAAACCGCTGCCCGTGTACTTGCCAGTAGCTTGTATTATCAACAGGCGCACACAAGCGCAGTTGAAATAGTCATTACTGAAGATTGATTGTTGCAAAGATTTTGTTAATGGGTTTATCTTATTAACAAAATCTTGGGTGGTTCTTTATCATTAACTTTGCTCTTAACCCCCTCTTTTAGCCGTATATAGCCTACATTTTCGTTAAATATGTCCAAAAAACAAAATCGCCACAAATGTTAATTTTTTATTGACGTTTTAATAACCTTATCATAGTCTAATGAAAGCGCTTACATTTACGGGGTTTTTTATTTGTCTTTAAATGTAAGCGCTTACAATTGACTGGTTAGAATAATATTCATATAAATCAGTTGAGTACTAACAAACACATAATGTTAGGGTTCAATGCAATGAACAGATTCAAAACACACTTAACACAACTTACAATGGCGCTTTCAGTAGCGACATTAGCTGGCTGCGGCGGCTCTGCCACAGATACGAAAATTGATACTGTCAACCCAACTGAGCCTGTTTCAGATTGGGTGATGGTTTGGGAAGATAACTTTGACGGCGATGCCATTGATGACAAAAAATGGAGTTTCGAAATAAACTGTGCGGGTGGCGGTAATAACGAAAAACAATGTTATACCGACAGTGAAGAAAACGCCTTTATTGCAGACGGTATTCTACATATCGTTGCGTTACCTGCGGAAGAAGGGGCTGATAAGCCTTATACCTCTGCGCGTATTAATACTCGTTACAAAGCTGATTTTAAATATGGTCGCTTTGAAGTACGCGCAAAGCTGCCTAGTGGGCAAGGTTCTTGGCCTGCGTTTTGGATGATGCCTACCGATGAAGTTTATGGTGGATGGCCTCGCTCTGGTGAAATCGACATTGTTGAGTCGGTTAATTTAAAAGTACCAACCGAAGACGGTGTAGAATCAAATATCTACGGCACATTACATTACGGCCAAGAGTGGCCAAATAATGATAGCAGTGGCAAAGCTTATACCTTCGCTCAAGATTCTAATCCTGCTGATGACTTTCATACTTATGCTATCGAGTGGCAAGAGGGGGAAATTCGTTGGTACGTAGATGATTATTTATATGCTACACAGCGCCAATCAGAAGTGCTTTATGATGCGAAGGGCAATGAGATTGCACTTAAGCACAGAGGCTGGTATTCAGAGTACTTCGATCAAACAACCGGAGAGTTAACGACTTTTTGGGATGCATCTCCTTACGATCAAGAATTTTATTTAATCCTGAACTTCGCAGTGGGTGGTGATTGGCCTGAAAACGTTAATGCAACCGGTATTGATACAACTGTATTCGAAAATGGTCAAACTTTTGAAGTGGATTATGTTCGTGTTTATGAGTGTGCGCAAGACCCTGATACAGGTAAAGGTTGTGAAACAGTCCGCCCAGGTTATGACAACTTAGACGATGCACTTGTGCAAGGCAAAGCTCCGGCTCCAACACCACCAAGTGATGGCACGGTAACGCCGCTTACTATTTTTGATAGTAGCTTTAACCCTAACTGGCCGGCATGGGACTGTTGTGGTGGCACAACGCCTGAGTTAGTTGAAGATGCCGACCGTGGCAATGTGGTTGAATTTAGTGTGGGTGCAGAGCCTACGGTAAATGGTTTTATTAGCCGTGATGCCTTTATTACCGATGAAAACGGTGAAGCCACTCCTTATGACGCAAGCGCTATGCTATAAGACGGTTATGTGCGTTTTGATATGCAAGTGACTTCATTACCTTCTACTCCAGATGCACCTTGGCTTTTCAAAATTGAAAGTGATGAAGGCAAGACAGCCGTTGAACTAAACCTAAGTGCTAGCACTGAAGGTGTTAGCCCAGTTGCTGGTGAATGGCAAACTTATACTTTCCCACTGCAAACATTAGCTGATGCGGGTTTAAATGTATCGCTGATTGATGTGATCATGATTTTCCCTGCGTGGGGTCAAGGTGATGGTGCTGTTTATCGTGTGGATAATGTAGAGATCACAAATGATGCACCTCCTGCAACATTAACTCTTTTTGCTGACGAGATGAATCTTGATTGGCCACTTTGGAACTGTTGTGGTGATTTAGCACCTATTGAGGCCGTCGATGATGAGCAACATGGTTTGACTGCTGAATTTTCGATTGGACCAAAACCAACCGTTGTTGGCTTTAACAACCGTACTACATCAGGCGGCAGTGGCAGTCAATTTGATGCATCATCTTTAATTGATGAGGGTGTATTGCAATTTGAGATGAAGATCACCTCTTTATCATCAACACCGGATGCAGCTTGGTTTGTTAAAGTAGAATCTAGTGGTGGCCCTGATAATGGTGGTACTGCAGTTGAAGTTAACCTTAATACCAGCATAGAAGGTGTTGACCCTGTTGCAGGTGAGTGGCAAACCTATACTTTTACGGTCAATTCATTGTTACAAGCCGGTTTAGACATAAGTTCAATTGATGTCATCATGGTATTTCCTGCGTGGAGTCAAGGTGAGGGAGCTGTGTTCCGTATTGATAATGCAGTTATTTCAAACCCGTAATTAACATTGGCAACAAGTGATGGGTGCTGAATTCGGCACTCAGTATCCATGACAACATATTGCAAAAGCAGGTAAATCATGAAAAGCACAAAATTTATTAAAACACCTCTTGCAGCGTCAGTTGCGATGATCTTAACTGCAGGGCTGGGCACTATGTCTGCTTATGCACAAGATGAACAAGAGAAAGCTGATAACGATATTGAAGTTATCGAAATTAAAGGTATTCGTGGCAGTATGATCCGCGCCATGGATATGAAACGTGATGCAACAGGTGTTGTAGATGCGATTTCAGCAGAAGAGATGGGTAAATTCCCAGATACTAACTTAGCTGAATCATTACAACGTATTACAGGTGTATCAGTGAGTCGTTCTAACGGCGAAGGTAGCGAAATTACGGTACGTGGTTTTGGTCCTGAGTTTAACCTCGTAATGCTGAATGGCCGTCAAATGCCAGGTACGGGTTACACCCGTTCTTACGCCCTTGAGAATATTGCCGCTGACGGTGTCAGTGCACTTGAAGTAGCGAAATCAGGGCAAGCAGATGTACCAAGTGGTGGTCTAGGTGCTACGGTAAATATTATTACTACGCGCCCATTAAATAGCCCTGGCGAGAAATTTAGCTCGTCTATTAAGGCTATTCACGATTCATCTAATGAGGCCGGTGATGATGTAACCCCAGAGTTTTCTGCAATGTACAGCAATACTTATGTTGATGATACATTTGGTTTTGCGGCATCATTCTCACATCAAGAACGTGATTTTCAACAGCAAAACGCCAATATTCAAGGTTGGCAAGCCAATGTTGATTTACCGACCCTTGATGAAGCTGACTACATTGACCCTCGTGCAGTCGATAGCGAAGGCAACCGTGTCGGTAATCATTTCTTTCCGAAAGACATGAACTACAGCATTGCTGATGTTGAACGTGAGCGCACTAATGGCCAAGTAACTTTACAGTACTCGCCAATTGAAAGCTTCACTGCAACGGTTGATTACACGGCGAGTCGTGCAATCACCGGTGTGAATACCGTGGGTTGGGGTATTTGGAATGAGTTTGGCAGTAACATTAACAGCTATGAGCTTGATGAAAATGGTACAGCGATTTATGCCGATATCAGTGGTAATGATGGTTCATTTACAGCAAGCCGTGGCACTACTGAAGTTAAAGCACGTTCAATTGGTTTAAACCTAGAGTGGCAAATTAACGACCAGTGGGAAGTTGAGTTCGATTATCACGATTCGAAAAACGAAACAGATAACGGCGCAGATGATGGCTTAGGTTCTGATGGTCAAATCATTCTTGGCTCAGATCAGTTACAGAGCAAAGTATATGATTATCGCACTGGTGAAGTTCCGCATGCCTACGTTAACTGGAACAATGGCACAACGGTGCTTGATCCAAGTGAGATTGATTCAAACTTCAGTCAGTTTATTTACTCGCCTGGTGAGTCTAATGTTGAGCAAGCTCAGCTTCATGCAACCTGGTTTAATGAAAGCTTTGAAATTCCACTTGTTAAAGTGAAATTCGGTGCTGCCAATACTAAGCAAACTATGGGCGGTTTTACTGCATGGAGTGGCTTACGTGGCGGCCCTGGTTTTAACCCATCATTCACCGAAATCTTCCCTGATGGCATGTTCACTTATAATGATACAGGCGACATGCTAGATCAATTCTCTGGTGGTGGTAGTGCCCTTGAACCAAATTACTATTACACCTATAGCTTTGAAGAAGCGTTAGCGCGTCAACTTGACTTTTTAAACGAAGATTTATTGGGCGATAATCAGTACTCAATAGACCCATTCTTTGATGGTATCGACAGTGAAAGCTACGTAGAAGAGAAGACACAAAGCTTCTATGTGAACAGCTTATGGGAGTTTGAATTATCTGATTACTTCGTACAGATTAACGCAGGTCTTCGTTATGAAGAAACGGATGTGACCAGTACGGTTCGTCAACGTGTTGAAAGCCAAGTTAACTGGGTGAGTGCATCTGAGTGGATCATGCAGTACGAAACTGGCGGTACAGATAACTTTTATCAAGAAGAAGGTAACTATGATATCTGGTTGCCGAACATCGACGTAAAAGTTGAAATTACAGACGAGCTTGTTGGTCGTGTTTCATGGGGTAAAACCATGGCACGTGCGCCGCTGGGTAATTTGGCTGGTGGCCGTAGCTTAACGGGTAGCCCGAAACCAGGTTCGCGTACAGGTAGCCAAGGTAATACTAATCTGTTGCCATTTGAATCAACTAACCTCGATTTATCACTTGAGTACTACTACGGCGAAGGTAGCTATGCTTCGGTTGGTTACTTCAAAAAAGACGTAGATAACTTTATTCAAACGCAAATAACTGAAACAACCATTGATGGTTTATACGATATCTTAAATGGTCCTCGTTACCTTGAAGCTGTGGCATCTGTAGAAGCTCGTGGTGAGCAAGCTACAAGTGACGCTGTGTTCAATGAAATGCTGGCATTAGGTTATGGTAATGCGGATGGTGCTATTGAACCAACGAGTTCTGATCCACTGATGGTGTGGGATATTACTCAACCACAAAACACGGATAGTAAATCAGTTGATGGCTTTGAACTAGCTGTTCAACACTTATTTGGTGAAAGCGGCTTTGGTTTAGGGGTTAATGCTACGTTTGTTGATGGTGATGTTGAATTTGATGTAGCAAGTTTGACTCAACAAGCTCCTTTATCTGGCTTAAGTGACTCAGCTAACTTCCAAGCTTTTTACGATAAAGATGGTTTATCTGTGAAAGTGACTTACGCATGGCGTGACTCTTACTTAATTGGTGTTGGTCAAGCACAAGGCTCATCTGATGCGCCGCCACAATTTGGCGATACATATGGTCAGTGGGACTTGAGTGTTAACTACGACATTAACGAAAACACGACTGTTTTCTTTGAAGGTATAAACCTTAACAACGAAACTGAGCGTGGCTATGGCCGTTACGAAGAGCAGTTCTTATTTGCTCGTCAATATGGACCACGTTACACAATCGGTGCCCGTTATAGCTTTTAATATGTGATCTCAAAAGGAACAAAAGCCGCTCGTTGAGCGGCTTTTTATTATCTATTTTAATTAATTAATAATTATTGAAGCAACGCACTGTTGATTTGTGTAATATATGCCTCACTAAGTCCACTATAATTAGCTTTTCGTAGACGCAAAAGGTTTGTGTTTTTTGTTAAAGTTATCGTTTTTTCCAACTTTAAATCAAATGTTTAAGTTGTTTAGGTAGAATAATAAATGAGATTATCAGATACCCATATTCAGCAATATATTGACGAAGGCCGCATTGTTATAGAGCCAGCACCAAGTAATGAAATGATCTCGGGTGTCACGGTTGACCTGCGTTTGGGCAATAAGTTTCGTGTTTTCCAAGATCATACTGCTGCGTATGTTGATTTAAGTGGCCCTAAAGATCAGCTTAATAAGGCAATGGAATCAATCATGAGTGATGAAATTGTGCTTGATGAAGAAGAAGCTTTTTTCCTTCATCCAGGTGAATTAGCATTGGCTATTACTCATGAAAAAGTTACTTTACCAGCAGATATTGTTGGTTGGTTAGATGGTCGCTCGTCGTTAGCACGCCTTGGTTTGATGGTACATGTAACAGCGCATCGTATTGATCCAGGTTGGTCGGGTAATATCGTTTTAGAGTTTTATAACTCAGGCAAGCTGCCACTTGCGCTTCGTCCAATGATGAAAATTGGTGCCATGAGTTTTGAAACCATGACAAGCCCAGCACAGAGCCCTTATAACACACGTAAAGATGCTAAATATAAAGATCAAAATACGGCAGTAGCAAGCCGCATTAGTGACGATAATAAATAATCCTTCAACATGTGGTCTTTGGGCCACATATCATTATTTGTTCAACTTTTTACTTATTTGCATTCTCATAAATTGGCAATTTAAGCGTATTCATCCCATACTTTTAGCTGGTGTTTAAAGCACGGAGCTAAAATGCACTTTATTGGCAAGCTGATCCATCAGGTTATAAAAATTTTGCTCGTTTTACTGGGCTGCGTATCGCTTCATAGTGCCAGTATTAATGCTGCAAGCAATAACTTACCGGTATGGGTACTTGATTCAGAACAGCCTTTAGCCAAACTTAGTCAGACCCTCGAAGTATCACTGCAAAATGCTGAGCCTTTAAATGCTTTAGAAAACAATACGGTTCGCCTCGCAGCACAAACCTCCTATTGGTTAATTATCGATTTACAGCAATTGCCTGAAAATAAAAACTATGTTGTTTATCTTAGTGAGCCTAACTTAACGTGGGCAAAGTTTTATCTGTTAGATGAAAATTATCAGTCCACCAATGATCAGCGGCTTGCTTCTCTAGAAAGTTTATCGAATGTGCGACCTCATTGGTTAATAGAGCACAGCCAAGGAGCTCGCTGGGCGCTAGTTAACTTCGTGCACAAAAGATCTCTAACATTAGAACTAGGTGTCGAAACAGCAAAAAGTTTTGAAGTTGACTTACATCAAACTATTTTGAGTTACGGTGCGATTTTAGGGGGGCTGATTTTGTGTATGTTTGTTTGTGGTGTTTACTTTTTTGTATCCCAGCGAACAAAATACTTAGTCCTAAATGCCTATTTTATATTGGTCACCATTGGGTTTTTAATCGATAACGGATTAATAAATTATCTAATTGGTGGTTTTAATTGGGAATCTAAATGGCCTGTTAATGAGTTTGCATTATGTTTTGTGAGCTATTTTTTATATCATTTTTTAGCGATCCATACCTATACAGCAAAGTTTAAAAAGGCCTGGCAAGCAATGATGCTGTGTTTATTCAGTGCAGCTTTATTGTCATCACTATTGCCTCATTTTAATCGTCAGTGGTTATTTATAGTCAGCTGTTTGGGCTTTTTGTGCTTTGCCTCTGTAATATTTTATAGTTTGATTAAGCGTAAGGGTAATCGTACTCATCTGCGTATTTTTATGCTTCTAATTATTGTTATTCAGGCGTTAAGTCTGTTTTTATGGAATGGATTTGGTATTGGCTACCATGGAATTCATAACACCATTTTATTGCTCACATCATTGGCGATCTGCTCCGTACTGTTATTAAAAGACCGTCAGCAAATTTCAGCATTTAGTTATTCGATGCTGCACGATGCGGATACGAAGCTACCAAATAAACAATTTTTACTCGCGCAAATGATGAAAAAAGTGTCGCAAAAGCAACATTTTTCAGTTTTATTATTTAAACCTCATGTACTCTCAAATGCACGTTCTACCTTTGGGTTTGAGCAAGCTAATATTTGTATCAATGAAAAACTAAGTATATTAAACATTCAGATGCAGACCATGAATACATTAAAGTTGGAAGTTCAAGCCACCAGAAGCACATGGCTTGCTCATATTGACGATAGTACATTTGGGTGTTTGATCTTGGGCGAACTAGAATTAAGCCATATTGAGCAATTTGCCTGCATGATCCATGGTGTGTTTGAAGAGGGCCTTACTCATGAAGAAATTAACTTAGTCGACCGTGTTGATATTGGTGTTGCTTATTACCCGATGCATGGCAATACCGCGAAACAAATATTGCAATGTGCAATACAAGCAATGACTGAAAAGCGCCTACAAGGTGAACGTTGGCGTATGTTCGACTCAGAAAGTGCGCGGCTTTCTGAACAAAGGTTATCCATTGCGGCAGCGCTTAAAATTGCGATTGATGAAAATCAGCTAAGTTTGCACTTTCAACCGCAGATATGTTTGAAAACGGGCAAAGTAGTTGGCTGTGAAGCATTACTGCGCTGGACACATCCAATTTTTGGTATTGTTAGTCCTGAGATATTTATTCCAATTGCAGAGTCAGCAGGGGTGATCAATCAGCTAACAGAGTGGGTCGTTGAAAAGGGGGTTGAATGGCAAGCGAAGTTTTGCAAACTGATACCCGATCATGTTATTTCCATCAATATTTCTGCAAAGGATTTATTAAATAAAAATTTACCTGTGCTGCTAATTACCATTTTAAATGAGCAAAATGTGGCGGCTGAATCAGTGATGTTAGAGCTCACTGAATCAGCGACCTTAGAAGAGAGTAAAAAAATTAAAGCCATGCTTGATGATTACCGTTTAATAGGTTTAAAACTCGCTATTGATGATTTCGGTACAGGCTACTCATCACTTGCCTATTTAAGCCAACTTGGTTTTGATGAAGTCAAAATAGATAAACAATTTGTGTTAAATCTGCCGTTTTCGGTTAATGATCAAAGTATCTGTAAGGCAACCTGTGATATCGCCACTACTTTAGGTGCACATGTTGTTGCTGAGGGTATTGAAGATGAGCAAAGCCTCGCTATGTTACAAAGCTATGGTTGCCAGTTTGGACAGGGATATTATTTTTCAAAACCCCTTGCCGCAGATGATTATTTAGACTGGATAAGCAAGGTGCAAAAACTTGACCTTAATCTTGATGCAACAGCGAACCTAGCTGATTAAAATATTTAAGCAAGGCTTCAAAACAATTCATCGTATGCTGCTCATCCGGGTAGATTAAGCCACTTTTCGATAAGCCACTCACTAAAAAGCTATTTTTGATGTTAGGGTGGACGCTAATACACTTTTCAAAACAGCGGGCAGCTAGTTCCTCAGGCATACTCATATAAAGTTGCTTTACTTGCTTATCAAAAGCGATAGATTGTTTTACGAATTCATTTGGATTTTTACCAGAGTTATCTAAAAATACCTGATGATAAAACTCATTTAAGCGTTGATTAAGTGGATGACTCAAGTCTGGTGACTGTTCGAGCCACAGCGCCGAACAGAATTGCATGCTCTTTCTGCCGCTAAATAAGTGCTGACAAATATGATGGTCAAAAGCATGAAACCATTCATGGGCGAGTGCGCCACCACCTGCATTTTTAGCCAGCGCAAGGGTTTGGCTGTGAGCATTATAATGAGCCTGCACACCTTTTTGTCCGCCATGACCAAAAGCAAAATTGAGTTTCCCTCTAAGGCCAATTGCCGTTGGCGGTAAAGTCAGTATTTGCGCAAGATCGGCTAAAGCATCGTAAATTAAATTCGCCGCTAATAGCCGTTCTTGCTTATTAACCCAATTACCAACCACCATAGTGCGAAAACCAAAGGTGTCGCGAATATCGTCAAAATCGACCTGATCATCAAAGCGATAATCGGGTCCCTTACGATGAAAACCTGCGCTTAGTCGTTTTGATACACGCATTAGAGATAGCGTGCCTTAACATCATCCGGCATATGCTGGGTTTGCTTATCGACCAGTGCTGCTAATAATCTGTATAGTGGTGTTACATCAATGCCTTCAATTAATTTAAGGCTATGAGCTACAGCTTCTAAAGTTGATAAACTATCTGCTCGAGGTGCTTTACGGATGACGTATTTGTTTTGTGGTATGTGCTTAAAACTCACCGTTTGAAATGCACGGAGGCTAGGGGTTAATTGCAGCATTTTGTAGGCTTTTTTCCATGTACCATCAATTACGATTAAATGATTTAAAGACTGTTTGAAAGCATCTGTAGTGGCAGTGTGCTCATCTAGACTTAAGGCATCCTCAGTAGGGTAAAGAACCGCTGTTGTTGCTTTTGGCAATGTTGCAAGCTGTAAAAAGTCTTGCTCTGACTCACCAGCGATGATCTGGCAATTTTCTAAACCTAAATTCAGTAAATTGGCCGTATTTTTAGTGACTTTTTCCTCACTTGGGTGGCGTAATATAATGATTTTTAGTTTATTATTGATTATGCTTATTGAATCACATAAACAGGTTTTAATTGAAAAGCCACAATGTGAGCATAATTCTCTAGCCATAGATACTCTTGTATACATTTGAAGTCTCTTTAGTATACATGAGCTAGAGCTGTAATTTTGCATTTTTAAAGCAGACAGCTAAAATTGCGATTTAAATATTTGGTTTTATTAAGGGATAAAGATGACGACTATCACTATCGATGAAAGTGCGCTTGAAGGAATGGAGTCGCTACTGGGTGATCAATTTGCTGACACGCTTTCTTTTTGTTGTAGCGAGTTTCAAAGGTTAGGCTCTGAAGTGCACGCTAATCTTGGTTCAGACAACGAAGCTGCAGCGCGTCATGCTCATAGCTTAAAATCAAATGCTGCCCAATTTGGAGCCCAAAGTCTATCTGAGCTCGCTCAATCAATTGAGCATGCACTCAATGAAGGGAATGCTGATATAGCACAGCAAAACAGTGCAAGTATCGATCAGCAAGTTTCTGGCTCTGTAGAAAAATTACAAGCTTGGTTCGCTACTCGCTAAAAACTTGAATTTATTTCAGTTATAACCGCAAAAATCCTCTGGCGTGGTGGCCCCTTACTAGGTTAGTCTTAAGGCTAATTAGTAGAGGTAACCATGTCACAAATCAAAAAGAGTCACAAACTAGACGGTGTCTGTTATGACATACGTGGGCCTGTGCTTGCACAAGCTCGAAAAATGGAAGACGAAGGGCAAAAAGTATTAAAGCTAAACATTGGTAATCCAGCTGCCTTTGGCTTTGATATGCCTGAAGATATGCACAAAGATATCATTCGTAACTTATATTCAGCCCAAGGCTACTGTGACTCTAAAGGCCTCTACTCAGCCCGTGTGGCAGTCTATCAGCACTATCAGCAACGCGGCTTATATAACCTTGATGTCGATAATATTTATATCGGCAATGGGGTCAGCGAACTCATTCAAATGACCACGCAAGCACTACTTGATAATGACGATGAAGTGCTTATTCCTGCACCGGATTATCCGCTATGGACAGCTTCGGTTAAATTAGCAGGGGGTAACCCTGTGCATTATCTTTGTGATGAAGAACAAGATTGGTTTCCTGATATTGCTGATATTAAATCGAAGATCACCTCAAAGACCAAAGCATTGGTGCTTATTAACCCAAATAACCCAACCGGTGCGGTATATAGCGATGATCTGTTGATGGAACTGATCAACATTGCTCGCGAGCATAAATTATTGTTATTGAGCGATGAAATTTACGAGAAAATCTTGTACGACGGTGTCAGCCACAGCTCAATTGGCGCACTGTGTGATGATGTACCAATTATCACCTTTAATGGCCTAGCAAAAACGTACCGCGCTGCGGGATTGCGAATGGGCTGGATGGTGCTAAGCGGTCGCACTAGCATGATGGACGATTTGAGCCGTGGCCTAGATATGCTGGCATCCATGCGCTTATGTGCTAATGTACCAGCACAATATGCTATTCAACAAGCTTTAGGTGGTGTGCAGTCAATCGATAACCTGATAAACCCAGGTGGTCGGCTTTACGTTCAGCGTGATATTGCATGGCGTGGTTTAAATGCAATTGATGGTATTAGCTGTAAAAAGCCTAAAGGGGCGCTTTACGCATTTGCGAAAGTGGATACGGCGCACTTTAATATTAAAGATGATGAGCGCATGATTTTAGATTTACTCAAAGCGGAGAAAATCTTATTAGTGCATGGTCGCGCTTTTAACTGGCCTGATCCTGATCATTTTAGATTGGTGTTTTTACCAAACAAAGATGATTTAACAGAAGCCATGAGTAAGATGCAGCGATTCTTCGCTGATTATCGACAAAGCTAAAGAAAGCGAGCCGAGGCTCGCTTTTTTAATACGCTTTATCAACACGCACCGTGTTATCATTGAGGTACACCAAACGTACTTTATCACCTTGGTTAAACAGCATTTGGTTATCTTTGTCTTGCACAACCATAAACTGTTCGCCGCTTTCTACTTTGATCATCAATTCAACGAGCTGATATTGTATAACGCGACTGTTTTGCTGACGGTTGTGAGCAACAGAGCCACCAATCATCGAACCTAAAATGGTTGCTACAGTACGGCCACTACCGCCACCAAACTGATTACCGATTACACCGCCAATAAGTGCACCGCCAAAGGTTTCCCAGCCGTTGGTTTTATCTTTGACCAGTTCTTGTTCGGTAATGGCTCGTACTGACTGTACTGAGCCAAACAACACCTGTTGTACTGGTACTGCTTTGTTACGCTGGTAGTCAGCATAACTAGGCGAGCTCAGTAATAAACAGCTTGCTAAGATTGCTACTAGGTATTTCATAAACCCTCCTGGCTACCAGCCAAAAGTTGATTTCTCACGTGTTTTACGGATTTCAGTTTCATCAGCCCACTCAACTAAGCCGCTTTTTAAATCCATTAAACGCATAGTGAATTTGTAATAGACATCAGCCTTGTCAGCATTTGATTTAACGATGCTCGATAAGTTGCCGTATAACATATATTGCGCACCAACTTGCTGGCCAAAAGCAATAGCGGTATTTGGGTTTACAAGTGGGTCAACGTTTTGGAAATTAAGTTGCTCACGCACAGCCTCAACACGGGTCATATCAACAAAGCGGAACTTACCACTGCGTAGTAACTGTGTTGAAATTGAATCGGTTATTGATTCAGTATCAATGTGCTCGCTCGTTTTGTTTTTAATACGCTCAACAAACACGACTGGGCGAGTATTTGCTGTCATGGTGCCAACCACAGGTGAAGCAAGTAACGAGTCTGTCATTTGGCTTGCTACTTTTTGTAGATCTGTTGAACCAAAATTGATGTCTGTGGTTTCAACAGCTTGCGCATCACCATAGCTAACAACGGCCTTATTAGCACAGCCAGATAGTAACAAAGCGCTTGTCATTGCAACGGCCGCAGCCGATTTAACAGAAAGTAATTTCATTGTAGTATCCTTAATCTTCAAATTCTTGTGCTTCTGTTGACACTTCACGCACTGCAAGCGAGAAGGTGACAGCATTTGCTGTCGGGGCTAGGCCCGGTAATTGAGTTTTAGCAAATCCAAATAAAGTAATGGGTTGCCAAGGTGAGTGGTTGCCGCGAATAACAAAGCCATCAGCGTCATACCAAGTAAATTGGTATTGTAAATATTGAGATTTTTTATACTGGCTTGCCAGTGTCACAACCACATCAGTTAAGCCGTTCGTTTGGCGTGTTTTTACATCTGTAATGGCTAATTTCTTGCCAAGTTCAGGGTTATTAACAATCAGTTGTTGGTTATACTGTTGTGATGCCTGCTCAACCCCAATGCCAGAAGTGGTAGGGCGTGAGGAGCAAGCCGCAACAAGTAAAATGGTTAATAGTGGCACTAAGTATTTCATCATTGCTCCTAGAGTTGTACAACGTGTGTGTCGTAGTAGTTATTTATGGAAGTTAGAAAAATCAAGGTTAACCCTTGCTTACCAACCGTAAAAGTTATTTCGCCATGCCCTGGCACAGTTAAAGTGTGCTGACCTGTGGGCATTGGGTGCTGAGCAATGCTAAGTTGGCTTGGTAAAGTCAACCAGCTTCGTGTATCAGCTTGCTCAGATGCAACGTTATAAATGTTGGCTAAAATGTTACCAACATCGCCGCCACTTCTTGCTAACTCTGCACGTACCTTTTCTTTTGCTACCAGACGCATTACTTGTCGGGTTATTCTGCCAGCACTTTGATCCTTTAATGTCTTCGCCGCTAGCGCTTCGAGCCTAACAATGGGCGTCAGTGGCAAATTTTCGCCATCGAGAGTCACTGTTTTATCACTGGCCGCATAGGGCGCAGCGCGATAAACTGGCATGGCAACACTATAAAAGCGTGCATCGCCACGCGAAGTATAAATAGGTAACCGTAAATTAAACTCTTGCCTTGCTGGTATTAAACCTTGCTCTGCAATTACAATTACTTGGCCTGTGTTTGCTTGAGCTTGCTTTAATTTGCCAAAGCGTTTGCTAAATTCTTCAAAGTCCTGATCAAAACCTTGTTTTTTGGCAAGGCGTAACACTGCTTGCTGTAAGTAGCTATTCTCACTGTTTATTTCGAGCGCTTTCTTATAGTCGATATAGGCATCATCAAATTGTTTATCTGCCTCATAAAGTAGGGCCGATAAATAAAACGTAAAAGCATTTTGAAAGCCATTTTTGACATTACCAATTAACTCGGCCATATCAGGGTAGCCTTCAGCGGAGTTTTCCGCTTGTTCATCAAGTGCGGCTTGATTATCTTTTAGTGCATCTTCTTGCACTTTATTAGCGCGTCTAACTTCAACTAATGCAGATTCAAGTTGTTTATCAAATACATAATTCAGTGCTTTGTAGCTATGCAGCATGGTCATTTCATAGGCTGCTGGCTCATAACCAATCACTGAGTCATTGGTTAATAATGAATTTGTTTGCTCAAGGCCTGCACTTAGCTGTACTTTGGCTGCTTGACGCTTTTTTTCCATATTTTGATAAACAGCTTCAAAGGTCTCATTGGCCTGAGAATTTTGTTTAGCCAAAAACTCAAGACGGGCCGTTTCAAGCTGATTTAACAAATAGTTACTATGGCCTCGGCTGTTACTTGGCAAAAGCTGCTGAGCACTTGCTATGTTATTTTGAGAAACAGCTTGGCGCACAGGTCTTAGCTGCGTCGCATAATCTTGGAATAGATCAGTAATACCTATGGTACTGCAACCAGATAACAGTAAAGCAGCTCCAATAAATAAACGTCGATGCACTGAACACTCCTTTTAAACAATGTACTCAGATTAGCATACGCGGCTTAACCTTATATGATAAATTATGTAAAAAATCGTAAGTTAATAGACAACTTTCTGGTCTTTTTATTTTTTATGTTAAAGGAACACCGCATTTGTTAAGCACTGTACCGTATACCTTTATTGCACTTTGTGCGTTTGCAGCTAACTCTTTGCTGTGCCGAATGGCATTGCAAAGTGGTGATATTGATCCGTTAAGTTTTACCGTCATTCGCTTAGCGAGTGGGGCGTTTATGATGCTTATTATACTTTTATGGCAAACAACTCTATTGAGATCAAAATCACAATCAGCACAACCTTTAACCGACAAAGGTAGCAATATCAGTGCGCTTAGTTTATTTATTTACGCGCTGTGCTTTTCAGTTGCCTATGTTGATTTAAACACTGGCACAGGCGCACTTATCTTATTTTCAGCAGTACAGTTAACCATGATAGGCCATAGTGTTTTAAATAAAGAACCACTCAGTAAAGTGCAGTGGGGGGCTTTGTTTGTCGCTTTTGCGGGGTTTATATACTTAATGCTACCCTCAGCCACGGTGCCTTCTTTCATGCCGGCAATGCTCATGGCGTTAAGTGGTGTGGCGTGGGGTGTTTACAGTATTCGCGGAAAATCATGCAGCTCACCTTTGCAAGCAAGCAGCTTTAACTTTCTAAGAAGTTTAATACTTGTGCCAATTTTAGTCTTTCTAGCCGTGGTTGATTGGCAGGGTATCACAGCAACTGGCGTTTATTTGGCGATAGCTTCAGGAGCGCTTGCATCTGGGCTTGGTTATAGCATTTGGTACATTGCACTACCTAGGCTTAAAAGTAGCCAAGCAGGTGTGGTACAGCTAACCGTGCCCGTGCTTGCCACATTAGCTGGGGTGGTGGTATTAGATGAGCAATTAACTGCGCGTTTAGTTGTAGCCAGCGCCTTAATTCTTGGCGCTGTACTGGTGTTTTTAATGGCTAAAAAGCGCAGTGTCTAGATTAGGGCTTATTAACATTTAATACGTAGCGTTCATACAGGGTGTTTAGTTCGGCTAGTATCGCTTGTTTGCCGCTAAGCTCACTTTGTTCAATACATTGCTGTAATGTTGCAACTGACAAATACTGCATCATCTTAGCAGCTGCACCAATATGACTAATATGCCAAGGCTCAGGGGCAACCCCACCTTTGTATTCTTGGTAAGGGCGATAAAAACCATACTTTTCTAGGTTATCGTCAAGCCATGTAGCAAGCTTGGCAAAGGGCCCTGTGGGCGAATACTCATCAGGGGTTAATTGCAGCTGATAATCATCGTCAATAGGGCGGGTATCGTAAATGTCGAGGTCGGTACCAAAGTGGTGCCTACTTGCCCCAGGGAGTGCCGAGTAAAGCATAATAGCGTGGCACTTTTCAGTATCACTTAGGCTTTTTAAATCTACCGTTTGTTGCTCAAGGGTGTAAACCGGTCGAAGGCCCTGAAATTTAGCATTCCAAATTGCACTTTGACGATAAAAATCGCGAAAGCTTGAGGCAATTGTCAGATCAATACCTGCTTCTTTTGCCCCTTGCTGCAGAGCTAAAAAATCATCGACAATATTACGATGCAAGCGATGATTTTGTAGCTCAACTAAATGTGAGCTACTCAACCCAGTGGCGCATTGCTTAAGCTCTGTTTGGTTCATGTAAGCAGCTGCTCTAAAATCACTTCGTAAATATCAGCAAGTTGAATTAAATCATCGGTGCTAACACATTCATCTACTTTATGAATGGTTTCATTACGCGGACCAAGCTCAATGACTTTGGCACCCGTTTGTGCGATAAAGCGACCATCAGAAGTACCGCCGGTGGTTTCAAGTGCGGTGTCGCGTCCAGTCACCTGCTTAATAGCGTGCACGGTGGCATCAACTAACGGACCATGGTCGGTTAAAAACGGTAGTCCATTAACAATCCAATTTAGCTCGTAATTGAGGTTGTGTTTCTCAACAATATCAACCACTCGTTGCTGTAGCTGTTGGTGGGTGACTTCGGTGCTAAAACGAAAGTTAAATTGAATTTCAAGTTCACCTGGGATCACATTACCAGCACCGGTGCCACCGTTAATATTCGAAACCTGAAAACTCGTTGCAGGGAAAAATTCGTTACCTTGATCCCACTCGGTTTGACTTAGCTCAGTTAACGCAGGGGCGGCTAAATGAATTGGGTTTTGCGCTAAATGCGGGTAAGCAACATGGCCTTGCACACCTTTCACAGTTAAAAAGCCAGTTAATGAACCACGACGACCATTTTTTACCACATCGCCAAGTACATCTCGTGAAGAGGGTTCGCCAACTAGGCATAAATCAATCTTCTCACCTCGTGCTTCAAGGGTATCGATAACACGGGTTGTGCCGTTGATAAACGGGCCTTCTTCATCAGACGTAATTAAAAACGAAATTGACCCTTTATGATCAGGGTGTTTAGCGACAAAACGCTCGGTGGCAACCACCATGGCAGCTAAAGAGCCTTTCATATCGGCTGCACCGCGGCCATGTAACATACCGTCTTTTACCTGTGCAGAAAAAGGAGGGTGCTGCCAATTTTTTTCAGGACCTGTTGGTACAACATCTGTGTGACCAGCAAAACAAAAATGCGGTGACGCATCGCCCTTACGAGCCCAAGTATTTAGCGTATCAGTGAAAAACAGTGATTCAATATTAAAGCCAAGTTTTTCAAGGCGTTCGTTCATTAACGCTTGGCAACCAGCATCTTCAGGCGTTACTGATTCACGCTGAATAAGCGCTTGAGCAAGTTCAATAACAGGGTGAGTCATTAGGCAAAAATCTCATCGTATTGAGCGGCTTTAAAACCTAAGTGGTATTGGCCGTTATGCACAAGTACCGGGCGCTTGATCATCGCAGGTTGCTCAACCAGTAATGCTAATGCAGTTTCTTTATCTAGGTTTTGCTTTTGCTCATCAGATAATTGACGGTAAGTTGTGCCGCGTTTATTAACTAAATCTTGCCAATCAATGTGCGCTGCAAACTCATTAACTAGCTCAGCACTAATGCCGTCTTTACGGTAATCATGGAAAGTAAATTCTTGATTGTTATCAGTTAAATATTTCTTGGCTTTTTTGATTGTATCGCAATTGCTGATACCGTACATGATAGTCATAAATTCTACTTTTTCGTTACAGTGAGTAATGTGTCTACCCCAGCAGTGACCTGAGATAGTGAATAATATAGGGGTCCAAGGTGTTGGCTATTGAGAACGCACAGTGTGCCAAGCATAGGGCTGCTCAGCTCGCGTAAATCAAAATAGGCTAATCGTTCACCTTGGCTAATTTTACTGCCGTTTAATTTAGCAATATTGGTGTGGTTGATATGTTCTTCAACCGATGAAAACGATAAATTTAATAAAACTTTTAAACCGTTTTTTGCCTGTAAAATGTATTCTTTACCGGCATTTTTAACTTGTAATAGGGTGCCATCGAATGGCGCGATGATGTTGTGGCTGGTTAGTTCAACACTAATCCCTGGGCCAAGGGTGGCAAAACGAAAAAATGGCTCAGGGTGCTCGCTAATGCTTTTTACACGCCCAGTAAATGGGCTTTTAATGGCCATGCAGCGCGCTTTTCTGAGGCTGCGTTCGGGTAAGTATTGAACTTCGTTAGTCATGGCTTATTTAACATCACCTAGCACATGGTAACCGTCTTTTTTCAGGGCTGTAATGGCTTTGGCCATACTTTGCTTTTTCACCAATACATAATCTGTATCGTAGGTTGATAAAGCAAAAATCGAGATCGACGCTTTTGCTAGCACCCCAGAAATATTTGCCATAATACCTGTTAATGAAAAACCAAGTGGGCCAATGACTTCCAGTGCTTGCCAGTCGGTTTCTTGATCAAGACTGTCGAGCTGGAAACTACTTGGGCAGACAATAGACAGCTCATCAGCCGTTTTTGCAATAAAGAAAATAGCTTGTTGGAGTAAGGCAGGGTCAATCGTTGCATCGACATCTAAACTATGAATGGTAAGTTCTTCACTATGAAGTTGTAACGTTTGTTTTGACATCTGCGATCCTATCTTTGAAGCCTTTGAATTTATAGTATAGGTAAACAAAGTTAAGATAAAGCGCAATAATTTTGATTGCTGAGGTTTTACTCAATATCGCTGTTGAGGTTGTCCACAGAATCTGTGGATAAATATGGGAATAGGTCAGTATAAAGAAGCTAATAGGCTAATTTATAAAGGTTTTATAAATTAGCCTAAATTTTGAAGGGTTAATTTTCTAAGCTTTCAACTTGCTTAGCTTGAATCGCTGTAAGGGCAATGGTGTAAACAATATCGTCTACTAATGCACCTCGGCTCAAGTCATTTACCGGCTTACGCATACCTTGCAGCATAGGGCCAATACTAATTAAATCGGCACTCCGTTGAACGGCTTTATAGGTTGTATTACCCGTATTTAAATCAGGGAATACAAACACTGTTGCTTTACCTGCAACCGGGCTGTCTGGTGCTTTCTTAAGTGCTACGTTTTCCATAATTGCAGCGTCGTACTGAAGCGGGCCATCAATCACTAAATCAGGACGCTTTTGCTGGGCAAGTTTAGTGGCTTCACGCACTTTTTCTACATCAGCACCTGAACCCGAGGTACCCGTACTGTAGCTTATCATTGCAACACGCGGTTCAATACCAAACGCAGCCGCTGAATCAGCTGATTGAATCGCGATATCGGCCAGTTGCTCTGCTGTTGGGTCTGGGTTGATTGCACAGTCACCATAAACCAGAACTTGATCAGGTAACAACATAAAGAACACTGACGATACCAACGATGAACCCGGTGCAGTTTTAATTAATTGTAACGGCGGGCGAATCGTATTTGCTGTAGTGTTAACCGCACCCGACACTAGGCCATCTACTTTGCCTTGTTCAAGCATCATAGTACCAAGCACCACGTTATCCAGTAATTGCTCTTGAGCAACCACTTCTGTTAAGCCTTTGTTTTTGCGAATTTCGACCATAGGCGCAACGTAATCGTTGATCACATCACTTGGCTCAACAATAGTTACGTTATCGTTAAGCTCCACACCTTGTTGCTCAGCAATACGTAAAATCTCTTCTTTGTCACCAAGTAAGATTGTTTTTGCAATGCCACGTTGACCACAAATTGCCGCAGCTTTAATTGTGCGCGGCTCATTACCTTCTGGTAAAACAACCGTTTTATTCGCTTGACGAGCTTTGTCTGTTAGTAAGAAACGAAACGCAGGCGGAGACATTTTACGAGTACGACCAACACTTTGCGCTAGGCTGTCTAACCAATCAGAGTCAATATGGCTGGCGTTGTGATCTTTTACTTTATCGATACGCTGATCATCATCACACGGTACTTCCATATTGAAGTTGTGCAGTAATAAAGACGTGCGCCACGTATCTTCTTCTGTTGCAAGAATTGGCAGGCCGGTATCCATCGCTTGTTCGCATAATTTCATGATGCGATCTTCAGGCTTAAAGCCACCGGTTAATAAAATAGCCCCAAGTTTTGTGCCATTCATAGCTGATAAACAAGCAGCAACTAATACATCAGAGCGATCGCCCGGAGTGACCAGTAATGCACCTGGGGTAAAGTGGCTTAAAATATTCGATACGGTACGGGCACAGAAAGTAACGCGACGTAAACGACGGTGAGCCATGTCGCCTTCGTTAATAACTTCGGCCTTTAAGTATTCACATAAATCACGCACACGCGGCGCTACTAGGTCGAAATCCCACGGGATTGAACCTAATAACTTAAATGGGTGCTTTCTGAAAATAGGCAGAGATGCTAAACGGTTTAATTCGTTTTCAAGTTGCTCTGGCTCATGAGCTTCAACTAGATCAGCACGGGCACGGCCTTCGTCATCTAAAGGTGCATTAACTTTATTGAAAATACAGCCTAACACGCGAGGGTGGTTAACACCGCCATAGTTGCCTGAGGCGATTTCTAAACGGTCTTCAATTTGGTCGTTGCTATCGTTACTAGGCGTTAAAACAAAAACAATATCAGCACCCAGAGTTTGCGCGATTTCACGGTTTACACGGCCTGCGTACGGCTGACGACGTGTAGGCACCATTCCTTCGATAATAGCAATTTCGTCTTCTTTAATGGTACTTTCAAAGCGCTCTACGATTTCTTCTAGTAAATCGTCGCCTTTACCATCACCTATCATTTGCTCTGCATAGCTAAGCTCAAATGGTGTCGGCGGATTAATTGGCGAGCCATGGGTAACAATTTGCGTCGACTTTTCAGGACCTGTATCGCCAGAGCGTGGCTGTGCAATTGGCTTGAAAAAGTTCACTTTAAGCGCTTTTTGCTCAAGTGCGCGCACTAAACCAACAGAAACAGATGTTAAACCAACCCCAGTCGAAATAGGGATCAACATAATTCTACGTGCCATTTACTTAACCCTCCTTTGCAATGCGGGCTGCATCGTTAGCAATAACCCATTCTTCGTTGGTCGGGATCACAAACGCTTTAGCATGCGTTTGGCCTTTTGAAATTAAGCCTTCTTTACCAAAACGTGCCGCTAAGTTTGCAGCTTCGTCACACTCAAGGCCTAAAAAGCCTAATTGGGTGATCACTTTGTCACGAATGATATCTGAGTTTTCACCAATACCACCGGTGAAAATAAGTGCATCAAGGCGTTGTACAGGTACTAAGAATGCGGCGATTTGCTTTGCTAAGCGGTAGCAGAAAATATCGAGTGCAAGGTTCGCCTGCGGGTGGCCCTCAACGGCGGCTTCTTCAATAGTGCGACAATCATTTGATAGTTCACTAATACCTAATAAGCCACTTTGCTTATTAAGTAAGTCATCAATTTCTTGTACTGAATAATTTAGTTGCTGAGTTAAAAACGTGAATAAACCAGGGTCGATACTACCACTGCGGGTACCCATCACTAAGCCTTCAAGCGGTGTAAGGCCCATACTGGTATCAACACTCTTACCATCTTTAATCGCACATACCGAACAACCATTACCTAAATGTGCACTGATCACATTGGTTTGCTCGCGCTCTTTGCCTAATAATTTTGCTGCTTCACCTGCAACATAATAATGGCTCGTGCCATGGAACCCATAACGTCTTACGCCGTGCTCTTTATAAAGCGAGTAAGGCAGGGCGTATAAGTAAGCAATATTTGGCATGCTTTGGTGAAATGCCGTATCAAATACAGCAATTTGTGGCAGTGCTGAGAACGCTTGCTGTGCAGTGCGAATGCCTAATAAGTTGGCTGGGTTATGAAGTGGAGCAAGTGCCGCTGTTTTTTCGATAGCTGCAAGTACATCATCGTCAATAAGCACAGATTCAGTGAAATGCTCACCACCGTGTACAACACGATGACCCACAGCAATTAAATTATCTGCAAGGCCTAGCTCATTAACTAGCTTCACAAGCTCAGCAATTGCTGCATCGTGGGCTTGGCCCTTTGCAAGCTCAATAAGTTGTTTTTCACCATTATATTTATATTTGATTGAAGGCGTGTCTGAGCCAAGGCGCTCAGCTAAACCAGAAATAACTTCGTCAGAAGTGGCGGCATCTAAAATGGCAAATTTTAAACTTGAACTACCACAGTTCAGTACTAAAACATGTTGTGGTGAGCAAAGGGGCGTCGACATAGCTAGGTCCTAAAAGTACGATATCAGTCAGTGTATATTAAGGCTTGATAATTAGAATTCTTTGCCAGTATAGTAAATAAGTATTTTGTTGCTACACTTAACAAAGCTAGGCTGTAATTATACTAAAGTCTGGTTGACTTAAGCCGATAACATTTTATCTCATTTAGACTTTAAACGTTAGTCTCCTAACCATTAATTTGGTATTAAAACTAGGACAGGTTTTGCAGGGATTGTATCCGGGAGTGTGTTACACTCGGTTGTGAAACAAGTTGAAAACCCTAGGAGTGATGATGCAAAAAGGTGTCATGTCACAAGTGCAAACAGGTCGTCAATACGCTAAAAAATGGCCGATGCGACAAGAGCTCGCTCCATTGTTTGCCGAATTTAGAGTGATCAAGGCCACTGATCTGGCAATTACAGTGATGCCAATTTTGGCAATGCTGACCGTATTTATGCAAGTGAATTACTTAGGTAGTGATTATTTTCCACAAGCTATCACGATCGCGCTTTTCTTTTTATCACTACCGCTTCAAGGTTTGTTGTGGCTAGGCCGCCGTGCAGAAACCCGTTTAGAGCCAGCAATGCTAAGTTGGTATACCGAGCTGCACAGTAAAATGAAGGCGCATGGTTATCAGTCACAGTTAACGACTGAAAAACCACGCTACACTGATTTAGCTCAATTATTAAAAGATATGTTCGAAAAAATGGATAAAGCCTTCACTAAAGAACACTTCTAATCGCGAATAAACTGGCTCACATAAAACGATAACGTTACTTTTTGTGGGCCTTGCTGCTCAATCTGCTGCCAATGCTCCGGGCGAAACTTCCACGCAAACGGCGTCATCATAATTAAATGTTTAATCTCACCGACCGACAACAGCACCTGCTGTTCTAATAAATTTATCGACTCTTTGCTGAAGCCTGCTGGTGGTTCTATCTCTGTATGCGGTTTTACATCAGCATAAATAAACGCTTTTAACTCTTTAAGGTGCCAAGGGCCAGGACTTGCAACAATTAAACTAGCTTGCGGCTTGGCAAGGCGGGCAAGCTCTTGTGCAAATAAAGGGGCAAACACACTAACAAGCACATCAGCCTGCGCATCTGCAAAAGGGGCTTGGCTAATCGACGCGACACTAAAATGCGCATTTTCGTAGCGCTTAGCGGCGTATTTTACCGCGGGCTTAGAAATATCGACACCATATACATCGGCACTCGACTGCGCTGCTATAGCTTGAGTATAAAAACCTTCACCACAGCCTAAATCAATCACTGAACTTGGTTCGAGAGATGCCACTAACTCAGCTAAAGCCTGCTGTAAAAACAAATAGTGTCCGGCACTTAAAAAAGCGCGGCGAGCCTGCACCATTTCAAGGTTATCGCCCGGTTGTTTCGACTTTTTATTTTGCACGGGAAGTAAATTGACATAACCCTCTTTGGCGATATCAAAACTGTGGTTATTGTCACAACGGTAAGTTTTGTCGTTTAGAGTGAGTTCAAGTTTGCAAAGCGGGCAGTGGTAGTGAAGACTCATGAGTCTAAATAGTCCTTATCATAAAAGGTTTTAACCCAATGAGGGCGATAGGTGATCATCAAGGTAATGGCCATGCCATTGAGCATTGCTTCAGGAAACCAAATTATGGCACACAGAATCAGATAATTTTCTGAAATCTCAATAAAACTGTAATCACCAAGCAAGTAATAAAACACACCGCTGGTAAGTATTTTAATACAGGCGATAACAGCAGCGGTTAAAAACGCGCATAAAAAGATATAAATAAAAAAGTGTCTTGGTAAATAGGTATAGCAAATTACAAAGCACAGATAGCTCAACGTAATTGGAATGAACGCTGTAAATAACAAATGCACAGGCAATAAACTGATTGGCAATTGTGCAACCAGCACTAACAACAAACTCGCCAAGGTACTTGCAAAAATAGCCAGTCGCCAACCTAAAATTAGGGTCACTGCAGTAACCCCTAAAATATGCAATTCGAGGCCTGGCAATATCCCCGCTTTAATGCGCCACAGTACCGCAAGTACTAAAGCACATGCGAGCACACCAACTTGTCTTATTGGCGTTGCCAATAATTGTGATGCGCTTTGCTTATCAAAGCTGAGCCAGAGTATTATAGCCACACAGCTCCACAAAGGGAGCTGCCATTGCAATGTGTCTATCATGCGTTAAATGTTGACCAAATTGGCGCATGATCAGATGGTTTTTCGATACCTCGCAATTCGTAATCGATACCAGACTCAACACAACGCTCAGCAAGAGCTGGAGTTGCTAAGATCACATCAATACGTAGACCACGGTTGTCATCAAAACCTTTTGAGCGGTAATCAAACCACGAGTATTGCTCAGTTTTTTCTGGGTAAAGTTCACGGAAGGTATCTTTAAAGCCCCAGTTTAATAAAGTGCTTAACCATTCACGCTCTTCAGGTTGGAAAGAACACTTACCTGTTTTTAACCAGCGCTTACGGTTTGGTTCACCAATACCAATGTCGAGATCGGTCGGTGAAATATTAATGTCGCCCATCACAATAACATCTTGATCAGCCGTGTGGTTATCTTCTAAGTGAGTCATTAAATCTTTATAGAACTGACGCTTATAAGGGAATTTGGTTTCGTGGGCAATATTATCCCCTTGCGGGAAGTAGCCATTCATCACCGTTAGGTCACGACCATTTTCTTGTGTCACGGTAACACTGATCATACGACGCTGTGATTCGTCGGTATCGGTTGCAAAGCCTTTAACAACTGATTTTGGCTCTTGTTTACATAACATTGCCACGCCGTAATGTGCTTTTTGACCGTGAAAATAAACGTGATAACCCATTTTTTGCACATCTTCGAGAGGGAAGGCCTCATCATGTACTTTGATTTCTTGTAAGCCAATAATATCTGGTTGATGTTTATCAATTACGGCTTGCAATTGGTGTAAACGAGCGCGCAGGCCGTTAATGTTAAATGAGATTACCTTCATGGTGCACCTATTATTTTTGTTTCAGTGTTTAGCGCAATTCTATCATCAAACTAGGGCTTATTCATGAGCTAATTACGAAAATCAAATTGGGCAAATGTTGATCAATTGCTGCTTAATTTAAAAACATTGTTAACTCACTATTAATTATTAAATTAAATAAATAATTCAGTTGATCTGCTTATTTTTGTTTATATAATGCGCGCAAACCACCCGTTCATATTATGTACTATTTAAAGGTAAACCATGAAAAAACAATTAGTGATGCTTTCTCTTGCATGTATCTCATTTGGCTCATTAGCAAGCAACCCGCACTACTTTTCAGCTGATAACAGTATTGAATCGAAGTTATGTAGCTTAAGTGCAAACGAAGGGTTTACCGCTGCACGTAAAGAAGCAGCAAAGCATGGCATTTCAATGTCACGTTTTTCAAAAAGCATTTTATGTAACGGTACTGACATTCGTGAAATTGCAAAAAAATCACAATCACAAGAAGTAGCAAAAGCAGCGATTGAAGTGTTTGCTAAAAATGAGCAAAAAGAAACTCAACTTTGCATCACTGCACTTAAAAAAGGTTTAACACCTGTGCGTGAAAAAATTGGCAACTTAAACACGTTAAAATGTAATGGCGAAGCAGTAACAGACTTCGTTAAGCGTTACCAAAACGCAGCTATCTAATAGCGACAGTATAGTTATTTGTAAAAAGCGCTCTTCGGAGCGCTTTTTTTATGAAAAAATTACAGCAATCTATGAAAAGCTTGCTAAATCATAGGCTTAACAGTAACT
Source organism: Pseudoalteromonas sp. bablab_jr010 (assembly GCF_016464105.1). Lineage (NCBI taxonomy): Bacteria > Pseudomonadati > Pseudomonadota > Gammaproteobacteria > Alteromonadales > Pseudoalteromonadaceae > Pseudoalteromonas > Pseudoalteromonas sp. bablab_jr010. The sequence goes on from NZ_JACDWV010000161.1 coordinate 72,885, forward strand.
TAACTAGATTGTAAGTGCTTGATTTTAGTCAATAAGGCATTTTGGCATTCAACTTGAAATAGTCTAATTGAATCTAATCGACTACAAGGAAATGTCTTATGAAAAAGTTAACTTTAGCATCTACAATTTTAGCAGCACTAAGTCTTTCAGCATGTTCTGCAAGTAACTCTTTAGCAAAAATCGACAGCGATTTTGGCAGTCTAGATAATGACAATGACGGCTATATCTCTAAGGTAGAAGCTGACGATGATGCAATTTGGGAGCATTTTTCAAATATCGATACCAATATGGATGAGCAAATCAGCCGTACTGAATTTAATGCATATATGCAATTAAATACAGGCAAGGTGGCAGCTGATAGTGAGGTATCTGAATCAGCATTTAAAGCTGAAATCGCTAAATTTGACCCAATCGAAAATGACTTTAAATCGTTAGATAACGACAAAAATGGTTATGTTTCAATTGAAGAAGCCGATGACGACGATATCGCAAATCACTTTGGCTATATGGATAGCAACAAAGATAAGCGTATAAGCCGCACTGAGTTTGTTAATTACATTAGCAAATATGGCAGCGACGTTGCCGAAGATGATGCCCTTGAAATGGTTAAAAATAGCTAATTTCAAAATTCATTTATAAATATCCCCCAAAGCCAGTGTTTTACACTGGCTTTTTTACAATAATTTTTCCAACCTTGGCCGACTTCTGTCATAATAGAGCGTTAGTGATTTAAAATGACCTTTAGTAGCAATGGCCACAAAACGTATCAGTGATGAACAGTTAGTCGAAATCATAGAAGCCGCGATTTTTGTTGCTGGAAAACCTGTGTCTAAACGTCATTTAAAAGAGACAGTATTAGCTGATTTAAGCGTATCTATGCCGCGCATTAATAATGCAATTGAACAAATTCAAACGCATTATCAAACCCGAGGCATTAAGCTTGTTGCAGTAGGCAGCGGTTACAGGTTTCAAGCCTGCGCTAGTTTAGCGCCTTGGCTGGCAAACTTATGGCAAGAGCGCGCACCTAAATACTCACGAGCACTACTAGAAACGTTATCCTTGATTGCCTATAGACAACCTATTACCCGTGGTGAAATTGAACAAGTACGGGGGGTCGCTGTTGGCTCAGGAATAATTAAAACCTTATTAGAAAGAGAGTGGGTTAGAGTTGTTGGCCATAAAGAGGTGCCCGGGCGCCCAGCGTTGTATGCCACAACATCCGCTTTCTTAGATTATTTTTCATTAGCTGGTTTAGATGAATTACCGCCGTTACCTGAACTTCAGGAGAGTAAAATCAACCAGCTATTGAGCGATCCTTCTGTGAGAGAACTATCTGAATGAGTAATGTAGAAACTGAAAAGTTACAAAAAGTATTAGCCCGTGCTGGCGTGGGTTCACGTCGTGAAATGGAAAAATACATCGATGCCAACCGCGTGAGCGTGAATGGTAAAGTGGCTCGTTTAGGCGACCGCGTAGAAGCAACCGATGTAATTCGTGTTGACGGTCACGTAGTGAAAATCGAAGACAAAGCCGACCGTATTTGTCGTGTGCTTATGTATAACAAACCAGAAGGTGAGTTATGTACGCGTAAAGACCCTGAAGGTCGTCGTACGGTATTTGATCGTTTACCACGTGTTGATGGCGAACGTTGGATTGCAGTTGGCCGACTAGATATTAACACCGCTGGTTTAATGCTGTTTACTAACGATGGTGAACTTGCTAACCGTTTAATGCACCCAAGCTACGAAGTAGAGCGTGAATACTCAGCTCGTGTATTTGGTGAAGTGACTAACGAAACGCTACGCACTTTAACAAAAGGTGTTGAGCTTGAAGATGGTCCTGCGAAATTCTTAAACATCAAACCTATGGGTGGTGAAGGTATCAACCGTTGGTTCAATGTGACTTTAACAGAAGGTCGTAACCGCGAAGTACGTCGTTTATGGCAATCACAAGATGTTGAAGTATCGCGTCTTATCCGTATTCGTTACGGTAAGTTAGAGCTTGATAAGCGCTTGCCACAAGGTGGTTGGGCTGAACTTGATTTAGAGACGGTTAACTATTTACGCAAAACAGTACAACTAGGCCGCGAAACGCAAACTAAGCTGTCGGTTATTCCTGAAAAGCGTAAAGACAAACGTGCCAAAATCAACCAAATCCGTAAGGCGGTTAAAAAGCACAATCAACGCGCTAAACAAACTAAGCGTCGTTAATCAGAAATATAATTGTTTGCAGATAAACTAATTTATTTGCAAACAGGCATAAAAAAAGCAGCGATTTCGCTGCTTTTTTGTTTCACAATGCTAATTAAGCATTTTCGACTGCTGTACGTGGGTCAACATATTCCATGTTGAAAGCTTCAGCTACTTCTTTATAAGTAACTTGGCCTTTGATTACGTTTAAGCCTTTTAAGAAGTTAGCATCGTCAAGAAGCGCTTTCTTATAGCCTTTGTTAGCAAGGTTGATGATGAACGGTAATGTTGCATTGTTAAGTGCGAACGTAGAAGTACGTGGAACAGCACCTGGCATGTTAGCAACACAGTAGTGAACAACGTCATCAACGATATAAGTAGGATCAGCGTGAGTTGTCGCTTTAGACGTTGCGATACAACCACCTTGGTCGATTGCAACGTCAACGATTGCAGAACCAGGCTTCATTGCTTTGATGTGCTCAGCTGTCACTAGTTTAGGCGCTGCTGCACCTGGGATTAGTACGCCACCGATCACAAGGTCAGCTTCTAGTACGTGTTTTTCGAGTGCGTCAGCAGTAGAGTAGATAGCTTTAACTTTATTACCGAACTGTGCGTCTAATGCACGTAGTACGTCGATGTTACGGTCAAGAACAACAACGTCAGCACCTAGGCCAACAGCCATTTGCGCTGCGCTACGACCAACCATGCCGCCGCCGATAACAACAACTTTAGCTGGCTCAACACCTGGTACACCACCAAGTAACATACCACGACCGTGGTTTGATTTTTCAAGCGCTTGTGCACCAGCTTGGATAGACATACGACCAGCAACTTCACTCATAGGAGCTAGAAGAGGTAAACCGCCACGTGAATCAGTTACTGTTTCGTAAGCGATACACACTGCGCCACTTTTAACTAGGTCTTCAGTTTGTGGAAGATCCGGTGCTAAGTGAAGGTAAGTAAATAGAATTTGGTCTTCGCGTAACATTGCACGCTCAACAGCTTGTGGCTCTTTTACTTTAACGATCATTTCAGCTTTAGCAAAAACGTCCGCTGCTGTTGGTAAAATTTCAGCACCAGCTGCAACATAATCTTCGTTAGTGAAGCCAATGCCCATACCAGCATCAGTTTCAACAAAAACTTGGTGGCCATGGTTTACTAGTTCACGAACACTCGCAGGAACCATACCTACACGGTATTCATGGTTTTTGATTTCTTTAGGTACACCAATAATCATAGTTTTTCGCCTTAATAGAACGGGATAAAATTTTTGACTATTATATTCATGACCAGCCAGTGTGTCTCACCTTTTTTAAGTGCTATTCTAGTGATATAATCTAAAAATATATTTTAAACAGTGCAAAACTCTGGTTTGGCTTATGCATCAATTACTCGACAGAATAGACCGTAAAATTTTAATGGAATTACAGCTCGATGGTCGGATCTCTAACGTAGAGCTGGCAAGGCGTGTAGGATTAAGTGCCACCCCTTGTTTGGAGCGGGTAAAAAAGCTCGAAAGAGAGGGGTATATACTCGGATATAAAGCGGTAGTGGATCCTGCTAAACTTGGCCAAGGTTTGTCGGTTTATGTAGAAGTAACCATCACTAAATCCTCACCAGATGTTTTCGAAGAATTTAACGCTGCAGTTAAAAAGCACGACGAAATAATCGAATGCCATCTAGTATCGGGTAATTTCGACTTTCTATTAAAAACACGTGTAAATGATATGTCGGAATATCGAAATGTACTGGGTGATATTCTACTAAAACTACCAAATGTCAGTGAAAGCCGAACTTATGTGGTAATGGAAGAAGTAAAAGGTGAAGAAGGGGTCATTATTCGCCCATATATTGCCTAAACTGTTAAAATATACATTGAGTAACAAAAACTTGTTCATTATCAGTCCATCAAGGCTAAGATAAAGTGCATCAAACGGCATTTCCTGCTAAGGTATTTCACTGCTAATCGATCAGTAAAGAATAATAAGGAATAGGGAGCTATGCGCCTAAATGGTGTTCAAAGACTGTTAGAAACGGGGCTAATCATCAGCACCTTTGCTGCAGTATTTATTTTATGTGCATTAATCAGTTTTGATCCTGCGGACCCTTCTTGGTCGCAAACCGGTGAATTTGTTAATGTTAAGAATATTACCGGCACAGCGGGAGCTTGGGTTGCAGATATCCTATTACTCACTTTTGGCTGGCTTGCTTATTTAGTGCCTGTTGCTATTCAATTGTTCGGTTATTTATTATTTAAACAACCACACCGTATTTTCCAGCTTGATTACACCACGCTTGCCTTACGTGTCATTGGTTTTGCGCTGTTTATTACTTCAGCGACTGCCATCAGCAGCATTAATTTTGATGATATTTATAACTTCTCATCTGGTGGGGTAGTGGGGGATGTTATTGCGACAGCAATGATGCCAACCTTTAATTTTACTGGCACCTCAATTTTACTACTGTGTTTTTTCTTTGCCGGTTTAACCCTATTAACCGGTATTTCGTGGGTGCAATTTGTCGATTTTGTCGGCAAGTGGGTAATGAAAGCATTTTACTTTTTACGTGAGCAATTTTCTGCTTGGTTACATCGTGAAAAAGAAGCTGTTAAAGATATTGCCACGACAGAGCCAGACGCTAACTTTGTAGAGCCAGAAAACGAGCCAGCAATTAGCTTTAATGATGCAGATGAAGAAGAATCAAAGCCTACTAAGCCTAAGCAAAAGCCTGCTGAAAAAGCCGATGATGATTTTAAAGGCTTTGATGAACTAGACGATATTCTTGACCAAGAAATTGGTTTTAGTGCCCTTGATGATGAATCATTCGATACCGTATCGGCACTGAATGCGCTTGATCAGAGCCCAGTTGTTGAGCCAGAAAAACCTGTTACAACGGTTGTTTCGCCTGCGCGCCCTATGCCTAAGCCAAAACCTGCGTATCAGCCACCGCCAACGGCAAAAGAAAAGTTCGAAGCACTGCTTGAAGAGCAGCCGCCTGCAAACCCGTTACCGTCTCTTGATTTATTAGACCGCCCAGATAAAGCGAAAAATCCATTATCTCAAGAAGAGCTTGATGGAATCTCGCGTCTAGTTGAAACCAAACTACTTGATTTTAACATTCAAGCTGCGGTTGTGGGTGTATACCCAGGTCCGGTTGTAACGCGCTTTGAGCTTGATTTAGCGCCGGGTATTAAAGTGGCTAAAATCACTGGCCTAGCGAAAGATTTAGCGCGTTCACTGTCTGCTGTAAGCGTACGTGTGGTAGAAGTTATTCCGGGTAAAACCTATGTAGGTCTAGAGCTGCCAAACAAACACCGTGAAATTGTGCGCTTAAGTGAAGTTATTAACGCGCCTAAGTTCGAATCAAACCCATCACCACTGACTATGGTGTTAGGTAAAGACATTGCTGGCGAACCGGTATGTGCTGACCTTGGCAAAATGCCACATTTACTTGTTGCGGGTACCACAGGTTCAGGTAAGTCAGTGGGCGTTAATGTAATGATATTAAGCTTACTGTACAAATCGGGCCCAGATGATGTTCGTATGATCATGATCGACCCGAAAATGCTTGAACTTTCTGTGTACGAAGGCATCCCACATTTATTATGTGAAGTTGTGACCGACATGAAAGAAGCAGCCAATGCATTGCGTTGGTGTGTAGGCGAAATGGAACGTCGTTATAAGCTGATGTCGGCACTTGGTGTTCGTAACTTAAAAGGTTACAACCAAAAAGTGTTGGATGCCAAAGAAGCGGGTCAACCGATTCTAGATCCACTGTTTAAAGACACCGATGGCATGGCCGATGGCCCTGAAGAGCTAGATAAACTGCCAAGTATTGTGGTGGTTATTGACGAATTTGCCGACATGATGATGATCGTGGGTAAAAAAGTGGAAGAGCTGATTGCACGTATCGCGCAAAAAGCCCGTGCTGCAGGTATTCACTTAGTGCTAGCAACACAGCGCCCATCGGTTGACGTAATTACCGGTTTGATCAAAGCGAATATTCCAACCCGTATGGCGTTCCAAGTTTCAAGTAAAATTGACTCGCGTACCATTTTAGATCAGCAAGGTGCTGAAAACTTGCTTGGTATGGGTGACATGCTTTACTTACCGCCGGGTACCAGTGTACCAGTGCGTGTACATGGCGCGTTTGTTGACGACCACGAAGTACATGCGGTTGTAGACGATTGGAAAAAACGTGGCAAACCAAATTATATTGATGAAATTTTAAGTGGCGATGCCACAGAAGAAATTTTACTACCAGGAGAAACCAGTGAAGACGGTGATGAAGAGTCAGATCCGCTTTACGATGAAGCAGTATCATTTGTAATTGAAACCGGCAAAGTGTCGGTATCGAGTGTACAGCGTAAGCTTCGTGTAGGTTATAACCGCGCAGCGCGCTTAGTTGAACAAATGGAAACATCAGGCATTGTTAGCGCACCAGGACACAACGGTGCCCGCGAAGTCTTAGTGCCAAATGGTGGAGCAAATTAATGAAAAAAATTAAATACCTGGCCCTAATTATGGGCTGTTTATTAAGCGGTCAAAGTTTTGCAGACGACAGCGAAGCGTTGCAACAACAGCTGGCTGCGATTAAAAGTTTTAAAGCAGAGTTTTCACAGCAAGTGACCGATTCGCAAGGCGAAGCTATCATGCAAGGTGAGGGGAATATTGCCCTTCAGCAGCCTATGATGATCCGCTGGCAACAGCAAAGCCCAGACGATACCTTGTTTGTATCTAATGGCGATAAAACGTATTACTTCGACAGCTTTGCTGAGCAAGTAACGATTATGAATACCCACAGCCTGATTGATTCAACACCGTTTGTATTGCTGACCTCAAAAGATCCAGAGCAGTGGGCTAAATACCAAGTTGTGGCAACCGATGCTGGCTTTAGTGTCACGCCAAACAAAGGCGTTGAGAGCCAAGTTGAAAAGCTAGACATTCGCTTTAATGCTAAAGAGCAAGGCCTAGCATCACTTACTGTATTAGACACCTCAGGTCAGCAGTCTTTATTTACCTTTAAAGATGCCAAGGTAAACGAAACACTTGCAACTCAAACCTTTGAATTTACCATTCCAGAAGGCGTTGAAGTTGACGACCAAAGCCAAGGTGATTAAGGCTTGAGTAATCTCGGATTTAATTTTGGTCCTGATGTGCGCCCACTTGCGGCGCGCATGCGACCCGAAACACTCAATGACTACATAGGTCAGCAGCACCTTTTAAGCCCAGATAAACCTCTTTACCAAGCGATTCTTGCAGGTCGATGCCACAGCCTCATTTTGTGGGGACCGCCAGGCGTTGGTAAAACCACGTTAGCGCAGATTATTGCAAACCATGCCGATGCCAGCCTTATTCAAATGTCGGCAGTCACAGCAGGTGTAAAAGACATTCGTGAGGCCGTAAGCGAAGCAAAAGCAAACCTTGCTGGTCGAGGACAGCGCACCTTATTGTTTGTTGACGAAGTGCATCGTTTTAATAAATCTCAGCAAGATGCATTTTTACCGCATATCGAAGACGGTACTTTTATTTTTGTTGGCGCAACCACCGAAAACCCATCATTTGCACTTAATAACGCGATACTGTCTCGTGCTCGTGTGTACGTATTAAAAGCACTTGAACAAGCCGATTTATTTAACGTAATTGAGCGAGCCTTACGTGAAGACGTAGAGCTCAGCCAAAAACACATAGACATTGCCGAAAACGCTAAGCAAGCGCTTTGCCAAGCAAGTGATGGCGATGCGCGTAAAGTGCTTAACCTGTTAGAACAAGCCGTCGATTTAACCACGGAGCAGCAGGGTAAATACCTTGTTGATCAACATGTGTTAAGCCAAGTTTTACCAACTCACTTAGCCAAATACGACAAAGGCGGCGATGAGTTTTACGACTTGATTTCAGCGTTTCATAAGTCAGTGCGAGGTAGTTCACCTGATGGCGCCTTATATTGGTACTGCCGTATTTTAGCAGGGGGCGGCGACCCACTTTATGTGGCTCGGCGTTTATTAGCGATTGCTACAGAAGATATTGGCAATGCTGACCCGCGAGCAATGGAAGTGGCACTCAATGCGTGGGATATTTTTCAACGTGTAGGCCCAAGTGAAGGTGAGCGTGCTATTGCACAAGCCACCATATACTTAGCCAGTGCCCCGAAAAGTAACGCTGTGTATATGGCGTTTAATCAAGCAATGCAAGATGCTAAAAATGAGCCGAGCCACCCGGTGCCAGAGCATCTACGCAATGCACCAACCAGCTTAATGAAAGACTTAGGTTATGGCGCTGAATATCGTTATGCACACAATGAGGAAGGTGCATTTGCTGCAGGCGAAAAGTATTTCCCTGAGGCAATTAATGATCGCCAGTATTACTTCCCAACCGACCGCGGGCTTGAACAAAAAATAAAACAAAAGCTGGACTATTTAACTCAGCGTAACGAGCAAAGTGATATTAAACGCTATGAATAGCTTGAAACTTTACATGATGATTGCAATGGGTGGCGCTTCAGGGGCATGTTTACGCTATTTTCTTAGCGAAACCATGCTAAAACTGCTCGGTAGGGGATTCCCTTTTGGCACGTTGACAGTTAATATTCTTGGTTCATTGTTAATGGGCATTTTATACGGCTTGATTGAAAAAGAAATAATCGCTGTTAGCCCCGCTAAAACCTTAATTGGTATTGGCTTTTTAGGTGCATTGACCACCTTTTCAACATTCTCAATGGATTCGTTGTTGCTCTTGCAACAAGGTCACTTTTTTAAAATGGCCCTCAATATCACCTTAAACGTGGTGGTGTGTATATTTATGGCTTGGCTGGGCCTTCAGCTGGTAATGCAAAAAGGTTAAAAATCGAACATGTTAGATTCTAAATATTTACGTCAAGATATCGAACAAGCGGCTGCACGTTTAGCATCACGCGGTTACGAACTTGATACTGCAGCGGTAACTGCACTTGAAGAAAAACGCAAAACATTACAAGTAAAAACGCAAGAACTTCAAAGCGAGCGTAATGCAAGTTCCAAAGCTATCGGCCAAGCAAAAGCGAAAGGCGAGCACGAAAAAGCACAACAGCTGCTTGATTCAGTAAGTAACCTTGGCGATCAACTAAACAGCGTAAAAGCAGAGCAAGACGCAGTACTTGAAGAGCTTAAGCAAATTGCACTTGCTATTCCAAACTTACCTGATGAGTCTGTTCCTGTAGGTGAAGACGAAGATCAAAACGTTGAAATTTCAACCTGGGGTACGCCTAAGTCATACGACTTTGAAGTAAAAGATCACGTTGATGTTGGTCAAGACGTAAACGGCCTAGACTTTGAAATGGGCGTTAAAATCAGTGGCGCGCGTTTCACTGTTATGCGTGGTCAAGTTGCACGTATGCACCGTGCTCTTACGCAGTTCATGCTTGATACGCACACAGACAAAAACGGCTATACAGAAATGTATGTACCTTACCTTGTTAATAGCGCAAGCTTATACGGCACAAGCCAATTACCTAAGTTTGCTGGTGACTTATTCCACACCTTAGGTTTAGTGGATGACGACGGTCAGCAACAACCTGGTTTTAGCTTAATTCCTACAGCTGAAGTACCGCTTACGAACAGTGCTCGTGACGAAATTTACGACGAAAGCGACTTACCAATTCGTTTAACAGCGCATACGCCTTGTTTCCGTAGTGAAGCAGGCAGCTATGGCCGTGATACACGTGGTCTTATTCGTCAGCACCAATTCGACAAAGTTGAATTAGTACAACTAGTAAAACCAGAAGATTCAATGCAAGCGCTAGAAGAGCTAACAGGTCACGCTGAGCAAATCTTACAAGCATTAGAACTTCCATACCGTAAAGTGATTTTATGTACGGGTGATATGGGCTTTGGTGCAGCAAAAACTTATGATTTAGAAGTATGGTTACCTGCACAAAACACCTATCGTGAAATCTCATCATGTTCAAACATGGTTGATTTCCAAGCGCGTCGTATGCAAGCGCGTTTCCGTCGTCAAGGTGAGAAAAAGCCAGAGCTACTTCATACATTAAATGGTTCAGGTTTAGCAGTTGGTCGTACACTGGTAGCAATCTTAGAGAACTATCAACAAGCAGACGGCTCGATTGTTGTACCAGAAGTATTGCGCCCTTACATGGGTGGCTTAGAAGTTATTAAATAACGTTTAAGTTCATAACGTTTTAAAAACCGTATTTTGATCAGAAAATACGGTTTTTTTATACCTAGCATTAATAATAATTGCGGTACACAGTATTTTTAGTAGACTAAAAAAAGTACTACAAGTTTAAAAACTAAACTACATAGTATTTTATTAAAATACACGAAGGACTGCTGTTATGAAAAGACTACTCGCCGTAGCATCCGCTGCTTTATATTTAGCAAGCTCTGTCGCTTTTGCTAAAGACAAACCCAATATTCTAATTATATTCCCCGATGATGTTGGCTGGCAAAATGTAAGTGCTTATGGACTTGGTACCATGGGTTATAAAACGCCAAACATCGATAAACTCGCCCACGAAGGGGCAATGTTTACCGATCATTACGCGCAACCATCGTGTACTGCAGGGCGCGCTGCACTTATTACAGGTCAATATCCAATTCGTAGTGGCATGACAACGGTGGGCCGACCAGGCGCTGAGCTTGGTTTAAAAGCGGGTTCTTATACCCTTGCTGAGGTTTTAAAAGAGCAAGGTTATGCAACAGGGCAGTTTGGTAAAAACCACTTAGGTGATCGCAACGAGCACTTACCAACCGTGCATGGCTTTGATGAGTTCTTTGGCAATTTATACCACTTAAATACTCAAGAAGAGTTTGAGCAACGTGATTACCCGAAAGATCCTGAATTCTTCAAAAAATATGGTACGTGAGGCGTTTTACATACTTACGCCACAAATGTAGATGACAAAACAGTTGATCCACGCTTTGGTAAAGTAGGTAAGCAAAAAATTAAAGATACTGGTCAGCTTTCTCGTGAGCGTATGAAAACCGTTGATAAAGAGTTTATGGACGCAAGCATAGACTTTATTAAACGAGCGAAAAAAGCAGACAAACCTTTCTTTGTTTGGTTTAACCCAAGCCGAATGCATATGTACACGCGTTTAAGTGATGAGAGCCGTTATTTAGCAGAAGAATACACCACAGAGCATGATTTATACGGCAGTGGTCTGATTGAACATGATCAACAAGTGGGCGAGTTAATGGCTGCACTAGATGATATGGGTGTGCTTGATAACACTATTGTTGTTTATTCTACAGATAATGGCCCAGAGCACAGTGCTCGATTACATGGTGGTACAACGCCTTTCCGTGGTGAGAAAATGACGACCTATGAAGGTGGTGTACGTGTGCCTATGATTGTTCGCTGGCCAGGTAAAGTACCTGCAAATACAGTATTAAACGGTATTCAATCGCACATGGATATTTACACAACGCTAGCTGCAGCAGCAGGTGAACCAAATATCGCGAAAAAAGCACTGAAAGAGCATAAGCAACCGATTGACGGCGTAAATAACCTGAATTACTGGCTTGGCAAAACTGACCAAAGCGCCCGTGATCACTTTTTCTACTATTACGAATCAAGTATAAAAGCGATTCGCTACAAGCAATGGAAGCTGCACTTTGAAACGAGCGAAAATTATTATGCTCCTTATGAAAAGCAAAAGTTCCCAATTTTCTATAACATACGTATGGATCCGTTTGAAAGCTTTGATGGTTTAACCGACCGCTCAGACATAGTGCAAGCTAAGCAATGGCTGAATGAGCCTGTGCAACATCTACTTGGCGAACACATAAAATCGCTATCAGAGTATCCACCACTGCAAAAAGCAGCAAGCTTCGACTTTAGCCAGCTAATGGAACAGTTGATGTCTGGAAAGCAGTAACTCTCAATAAAACAATTTATTGGCTTGTTAATTAAATAAATAGCCGCATCGGGAAGCAAATAAGCTAACCATGCGGCTTTTTGCTTTTGGCTAGAAGACAAGTGATAGTAAAGCTAAAGTCGATCTAAACTCGAACAACCAACGTATTCAAAGCATTAAGTTAATAGTGTGAAGTAATATGAGTGATAAACAAAAGCCTGTGCCAACATCACGCTTTGCAAGAGCGGCTCGGCTTGGTTCTTTAGCAGGTAAAGTTGCGAGTAATATGCTGTTTGAAGGCACAAAAGCATGGGCGACCGGCAAGCAAACATCACGACAAGAGTTATTGTTACAGCCAAAAAATATTCAGCGCTTTGCAGAGCAGCTAGCAAATCTTCGCGGGGCTGCAATGAAATTGGGGCAGCTGTTATCCATGGATAGTGGCGAATTACTTACTCCTGAGCTATCTGCAATTTTAGCAAGGCTGCGTGCAGAAGCGACACCCATGCCACAAAAGCAGCTAGTTAAAGTAATGCGTGAGCATTGGGGCGATGCGTGGCTAGGGCAATTATCGCATTTTGAGCTCAGACCATTTGCTGCAGCATCAATAGGGCAAGTGCATATTGCTTACCGAGAATCGGGCGAAAAGTTAGCAGTTAAAGTGCAATACCCAGGTATTGCAAAAGGCATTGCCAGCGATGTTGATAACTTAGCTTACCTTCTCAAGCTCAGTGGCTTATTACCCAAAGAGGTAGAAATACAGCCTCTTATCGAGGAAGCAAAACAGCAGCTTATAAACGAAGCTGACTACGAATTAGAAGCGAGTTTTTTAAAACGCTACAGCGAGTGTTTAAAGGGTGATGACAATTACCTTATTCCAAATGTGGTTGATTCGCTTAGTTCTTCTCAAGTTTTAGTCATGAGCTTTGTTGAAGGACAAGAGCTAGATGAACTGGAAAGCACACAGCAAGCGCTGCGTAATAAAGCGGTTGAACAGTTACTCAGCCTATTTTTACGTGAATTATTTAGCTTTAAACTAGTTCAAACAGATCCAAACTTTGCTAATTATCAATATCAAATCGACAATCAACGCTTAGTGCTTTTAGACTTTGGTGCCACCCGCGAACTACCTCAGCATATTAGTGATGGTTACTTACAGTTATTATCTGCTGCGATTAATAACGATAGAGCAGGTGTGGCAACAGCAGCACAGCAAATTGGCTACTTTCAACAAGGGCTTGCTCAAGAATATATAGATAATGTCGTTGATATATTTCTACTCGCCTGCGAGCCACTGCGCCACCAAGGTGAGTATGATTTTGCGAATAGCGACTTACCAAAACGAATTAAAGAGCTCGGCCTAAAAATGAGCACCGCCTCAGAGTATTGGCATGCACCACCCGTAGATGCCTTGTTCGTTCACAGAAAACTAGCGGGCCTGTTTTTAATCGCTGCAAAGCTAGGCGCAAAAGTGAATGTGAACAGTATTTTTAAGGAGTTTGAAGTACTGAGGGATAAATAATTGAAAGGGAGTTTGGGGTAACTCATTTCTGGCCCAAGATGAGCGACGAGAGCATTTTCTTTTTCTGAATATCTTTAGTATCAATAAAAAATTAGAATTGGTAAAGCATTACGTTATTTGTTAAAAATAGATTTATTAATACATGAGTGTGACATCGGCAGAAAGATACGGGACGAGCGCACTATAAAATTGTTAGGGCACTATGAGATTCCTCACCATATTTTTAATCGTCGCTATTGCAGGCTGCTCTTCTAGCCTGAAAGTCATAGATGATGCTGACTCCGGTGAAGGTATTGTAATAATGAGCCGAAATGCAGAGATAATATTGGCAAAAGTAGTCTCATATCCTTCTAGAAGTTATTCATTTTATTTGGAAGAAATTAATAAGTTTTCGGGTAAATATTGTGGCAGCAATTATGAAGTTACTCTGAGAGATGACATGATTGTTGTCATTAGCTACGAATGTCGGTCTGGTCGTTGCGGAGAGACACCAAATCAAGCATATGTTTTTGAAATAACATGCCCTAACAAGGCCTTAAAGTCGGATTCTTAACAGTTGGCTCGGTTCCGCTTCGCTTCACAGTTTAGCCAACTATTAATCACCTCTTAAGGCGGCGTTATATGCCTATAGGAGCTAGATGAAACTTCTGTTGAAAATTGCCTTATCAGTTCTCACTTTACTGGTCGTGCTTTATTGGTCTAGCTTCTTTATTTTACCTGCTATCACAATCGTGAATTATTCGGGTGCAACCATATCTCAAGCGGAAATTGATTTACCAAATAGCCACTTAGATTTTGGTGCAATTTCTAACGGTGCAAGCAATACCCTTCATTATTCTCTGGCGCAACAGCAAGAGGGTGTATACAACTATACATTTATCACTGCAAATTCGGTTGCAAATCACGGTAGTTGCGGATACGTTACTAACAACGAAATAAATAAACGTGTTGTTATTTCTGTGCACAAAGACAATCGTGTCACATGCAATTAGGCATATAACAAAGGACGCAAAATAGCAGGCTTGCGTTCCTACGTCGCTAATATTAGCCTGCTATTTTGCGCCGGTTAGGCAAGCGTTGCTGTTATCCGAATATTTTAGAAAAGGATTTATTATGAGAGTTGGCTTTTTATTAATACCGTTAATTGTAAGTGGTTGTGCAGGCTTACCTAAGTATAAAGCTCCTTTAGCAAACCAGCCTACAGCGACACTAAAAATAAATCATGATTTCAATGCGCCTTTTCTTGGTTACTCTACATTTGTAAATGTTCACTCAGAAGAGGAATCATGTGGAAAATCGTTTGGTGCGGAAAGTGCAGCTCAATTAGTTATTTTGGATGACAGTAATCCTTTAATTTCGCCATTAAATCCAGATGGCGTAAATCTTATTGCTGATAAAAAATACACCTTCATGATTATGTCTGTTGCAGGCATGAGCAATTGTACAACTTACGCTTCATTCAAGCCAAAAGCAGAGCAGAATTATGAAATAAACGTGTCGGGTAAGTTAGGTGCTTATGACTCATACTGTAAAGCTGAATTAGTCCGTATTGATGGAAAATCAAAAGAAGCTTCACCTACACAATTCGATTATTATGGTAATTGCAGAGAATCGAATAACTAACACATAACAAGGCACTCAACCAAGGACGCAGCAGAGCTTATCGTTATGGTTTAATGGAGGAGTGGTGAACTTAGGAAACTGGGATTGCGCAATTATCAAAAGCCTGTCATGGGTAGCCTTAGGAATAATCCTAATAACTTTGGTTATGGGTTCACTACCTACAACCGATAGTGATATTGCTGGCTTATTTGTATCAAGTTTACTTTTTCTGGGTGTCTATTTATTTGTATCGTTGGTCGGGTGGCTATGCGTCGGCTTTCCTGTTCATTGGGTAATTTGTAAATATGCAAATGCTTCCTTCAAGATCTATATGGTAGTTAGTATTCTAGTAAGCTTAACGTTGTATTTTGTTGAAAGTCAGGATTCTGTATTATTTGCGCTGACTGCATTGTCCCAAGCAATGATATTTAGGTTCTATGTGTATAAGAAAACTTAACAAGCTGTTTAAGTGTGGGACTGCTAAAGCTTGGTTCGGTTTCGCTACCTTTGCATTTTAGCCAAACATTAATCAGCTCCTAACTGGGTGTTACCAAGGCCTTTCTTTTATAGAGCCGTCCTTCGTTTGTTCACAATAGCTTTTTTATTTCGTCAAAGTAAAGTGTTTGCATAGTCAGAAAAACGACCCAATCGCTTGTTTTTATCCTGAGGTAAAAGCGAGAACTCCTAAATTTTAATAACACTGGTAATTAGTTAACAAGTTTGTTAGAAATAATCTAATAAGAAAAACGAGCTACGCTGTGGTAGAAAAACGCGCGATTAGCTCGCTATAAACAT
>NZ_JACDWV010000162.1:0-54460 GCF_016464105.1 Pseudoalteromonas sp. bablab_jr010
CGCAGTATAAATCGCTTTTAAACCAACCCTTTGGGCGCTTCACAGGCACTTACTCTCATCGTTGTTACTTCTTAAAAGGGACTGCCATTCTTGCAAAGTAACGCCTTGATATTAAGCACCTGTGAAACGCTGAATTCTGCACCTTGAGGAGGTTTGGGTATTAGCGCTCTATTAAAAGGAAAAGTGCGTGGCTAAGGTTAAGAAAAATACACCGTTTTCAATTTTAGGCGATACGGTTGGTGTTGGCGAACGTAAAACATTTGCGATTGAAGCTGCCAAGCTTTACACCCACTCGCCGTTAAATATTCCAATTGAAGTCGTCAATGGTGTGCAGCAAGGGCCTGTATTAATGGTATGTGCTGCAATTCACGGTGATGAGCTCAATGGTGTTGAGGTTGTTAGGCAGTTGCTTGCTAAAATCGATCCGGAGCAATTGCGCGGTACTATTATTGCGGTACCGATTGTGAATGTGTTTGGCTTTATTCACAAGTCACGCTATTTACCAGACCGCCGTGACATGAACCGCAGTTTTCCGGGCTCAACACGAGGCTCGTTAGCAGGGCGAATGGCGAATGCGTTTTTTACTCAGGTGGCAATGCATTGTACGCATATTATTGATTTGCACACAGGTGCAATTCACCGAACTAACTTGCCACAAATTCGTGCCAATTTGAGCGACCCTGCAACGGCGGCTATGGCAAAAGCGTTTGGTACTCCAGCGGTGATTGACGCGTCACTTCGTAATGGCTCATTGCGCAGTGAAGCGGCCAATTTAGGAATACCCGTTATTACCTATGAAGCCGGCGAAGCGCTACGCTTTGATCCAATAGCCATTGCAGCTGGTGTGCAAGGTGTTGACTATGTCATGCGCCATTTAAAAATGGTGCGTGGCAAGCGTGCTAAAAAGTTACCAGAGCCGATTATTGCAAGCTCGACGAGTTGGGTACGCGCTGAAGTTGACGGTATTGTTCGTGCACAAGTGTCACTCGGTGAGCGAGTAATGAAAGGGCAGGTTCTAGCTTATATTAGCAGCCCTCTTGGTGATGCTGAGCTTGAGTTACTAGCGCCGCGCAGCGGTATTGTCATTGGTCAACAAACCATGCCGCTGGTAAACGAGGGGGATGCCGTGTTCCATCTTGCTTACTTTGCTCACGCAAACAGCTTAGTTGAACAACAGCTCGAAAACTTTATTGATGAAATAAGTGATATTGAAGACGAGTTAAAAACCGCAGAATTAAATAACTAATACCCTATTCTGTAATTCAAAAAGCCAAACTACCTGTTTGGCTTTTTTGTATCCGCCTGTCCCCATCTAATACTTGACCTTAGAACAAGTACAAGGTTTATAGTTTTTTTACTTACTTGTCGTAAGAATGATTAAAGGATCAAAGATGAAAATTTTTCTATTTTATACAGGCTTATGCACGCTTGCTATTTCACTTACGCACGGCTTTTTTACTGAGCAAAGTGCTGTTCACATTGTGTTATTTCACCCTTTAGTCATTTTATTTAGTTTTATATTAATCGCCTATGGAAGCAGAAAAAAAACACCTCTTTAGCAAGCATCTCGTTAACTTTAAGTCGTTACTTTTTTGGACCTAAAATACGTTTTATGGTTGGCGCTTTGGTTGCTGTAGGTGGGTTTTTTAGGACCATCACAGGGCGGGTAACAAAGATGTTGTTTGGGTAAATCACTTTGTGACCATCAACGTGTTCAAGTACCACGTTCATTAGTCCCATTTCGATAATGCGGCCTTCTAAGAAGTTTGCACCGTCAATTACTCTCACCCAAAAGCCAACGCGGCAGTCGTTTTGAATAAACATCAACAAGAAGGCTGTTAGGTTACTTAGTAACGACCAGGCTGCAAAAAGCGCGACACCTAGCATGGCAAAAATGGATGAGCCAAGTACTAGTAAGCCGCGTAGCTCTATACCCCAAAAAACCAATACTAAACACAGCATGACAATGGCAAGAATGATATTGAGCAACAGCTCAGCACGGTATTCACGATGCGGATCAGCTTTGCCTTTAATTGCTTTTAACAGCAGTTTTTTGGTGGTTTTACGCAGTAGTGGATAAAGCAAAACTGCGATGACAGTCACGATTAAATGATATTGCTCGTTAAAGAATTCGACGAAGTCCAAAAGGGTTCCTAAGTTAATATTTTACGTTTCGATTTTAGCTTTTTAGCTAAACAATAACACTACTTTAAAAGGTATTTTTAACCGTTACTAGCCACTGCACAGAGTCGATATCATCATCTTGCTTGTTAATTGGTGCGGCAATATCTAGGTGAATTACCGTACCGGCATTGGCACGGCTTGGCGCTAAGCGAAGGCCCACTCCCACATTTTGCAGCACGTTACCGTTATCGCCATTATCTTTGTTGTTATACCACGCTCTACCAATATCATAAAACGCGGCACCACCGACTTTAAACAATTGCAGTAAGTCATATTCCCAGTAGTAGCGCTTCTCTAAAGTCACTAAAAAGCTGCGGTCGCCAACTTGGTAGTCAAGCGGGTATCCACGCAGGCCATTCTCCCCACCAATCGTGAGTTGCTTATCAGCAGTGAGATTTTCTGCATATTGTAGGCGGGCTTTGGCATACCAGCTTTGTCTTAGTGTGGTATTGAGGTAATACTGTAACTGCGTGCTGGCAAACAGGTTTTCGACGTCATCGGTTTCTTCATTCCAGTAGCCATCAAGGTCTGCTTTAAAGCGCCACAATTGGTTGTCTCCAGAGTAATGCGCCTTTGATAAAGATAACGAGTAAATAGTACGGCTGGCATCGTCGCTAAAATCTTTACTCGAATAACCGAGTAAAGCGCGGATATTCCAACCAAGGTTTAAATCTTCAGTACGGTAGATGCTATCGAAATTTCTTACCTTAACGTAGTGATCTTCAAACCATTGACCACTAACGTAAGGGTAACTCAGCGTTCTATCTTCAGCGATAGGTAAATTCGTTAATGATATGGCCTTGAAAGTATCTTTACGACTTTCTACCCCGAGTTTGATACGCTGCGTCCAGCTATTGCCAAGTTGTGATGAGTGACCAAAGTAAGCACGGTTTAATATGGTCTTTTGCTCAAATTCGCTAACTACATCGCCGCGATAGTAAAGTGACTCTCGGCGTTGATCAGAGTAACTTGTAACACCGTAACTGTAGGGCGTATCGATTGAGAAAAACGGGTAGCTGACATCGAGGTAATGACGTTTACCGTCATCATTGTCTGAGTATTCTAAACGGCCTTGATAACGGCTAGAGAATATATGTGGATCGTCATACACAAATAGGTAACCTGTGCGATCAGCATCACGGGTGCGGCTAAATGACACTCGTTTACCCCAGCCTAAAAAGTTTGACTCGCGAAAGCCAATACTCGACTCATTCTCACCGCCGCTACGGCTAAAGCTTATTTCTGGTAATAAAGTCCACAGATCGCGCGTAATTACTTTTACATGGACGTTGCCATCACAATCGAGCTTTGCGTTGATACGTGCATCATATAAATAGCCTTGTTTACGCAGTAACCGCTCTGACTCTAGTAATTTACGTGGATTATAAACATCACCTTCTTCGAACAATAAAACGCTGTGTATTACCTCTGGCTCAGTCGTCATGTGAGCGCGATTGGCAAACCGGAATAAAAAGTTATTTTCTTCATCTAGCTCAGTGTTAAAGACGTTTAGCTGTTCAAGTTCAATGGCGACTATTTTACGGTTATTAGCAGCATCGGGAAGTGGATTATCTGCATCGAGTTGGCGGCGTAAGTTATTATCTTGCGATTTAAGCGTGCGCTGGTTTTGACAATAATTATTATCGTCAGTTAATAGCTGCTCTGCATGAACATTGGCTGCTATGCAGATTGGTAATAGTGTTATTAGCCTAGCAACAAAGTGCGACTGCTTAAATCCCATTTACACCCTTAGTTGAGTATGTCCTGTGCAACTACTACATACTAAGCGTGGAAAAAAGTCTAGCTTATTATTGTAATTGCATGACTAAATATTGATAAAGTTGCGGTAAAACTGCACTGGCCTCAATGCCTTCAGCATTAATCCAAATACTTTCACTGTAATGTTCAAAGTTTAGATTAAAACTATGATCTGTAAAGTGAAAGCGTAATTGATGACGATCAGCGCCAGCATCAAAGTCGGCGGTTGTTATTGCTGGAGCGTGTAAGAAAAGGGTTGCCCAAAGTTCAAAGTCTTCGTCGTGTGGAAACTCACTTGACGTTATGAGAATGATTTCATGCTCAGCATCATAGCTTAGTTCAGTCATAGCAGTCCTAATTAGCGGCAAGATAGTCGCGAATGGTATTTAAAAACGGTGCGCCGTACTTATTGAGCTTAGTGAAACCAACACCTGATACCTTCAAAAACTCACTGTCATTGGTTGGCATGAGCTGCGCCATTTCAGCGAGAGTTTTATCATTGAATACCACATAAGGTGGTACATCATCAGCATCTGCCAACTCTTTACGTAAGGCACGTAATTTTGCAAACAGCTTTTTATCGTAATTAAACTGAGCAAGTTTATCTTGGTAAACGTGCTTAGCTTGTAGGCGAGGTTCAGCAAGTTGCAGTGCATACTCACTTTTAAGCACCGCACGGGCGGCTTCGGTTAAGCGTAATGAAGAGCCTTGGGTAATATCTTGGCTTAATAACCCTTGATGGATAAGCTGCCTTAAAATACTTAGCCAGAACTCCACACTATGCTCTTTTCCTATGCCATAGGTGCTTAGCTGGTGGTGATTGTTATCACGAATACGGCTAGTGTTTGCGCCGCGCAGTAACTCAACAATATAGCCAATACCAAAACGTTGTTCTGCACGATACACACACGAGAGAGCTTGTTGTGCGACAAGTGTGCCATCAAAGCTAGTCGGTGGGTTTAAGCAAATATCACAGTTACCACAGGTTTCGCGCTTATATTCACTAAAGTAATTTAGCAAAATTTGTCTGCGGCATGTTTGTGCTTCGGCAAAGCTGGCCATAGCATTAAAGCGTTGCTCTTCAACACGACGCCGTTGCTCGTCTTCAATATCTTCAAAAAAGCGGCGTACGCGACCAATATCGGCCGGATCAAAATACATTATCGCTTCTGCAGCCAGACCATCACGACCTGCACGACCGGTCTCTTGGTAGTAAGCCTCAATGCTTTTTGGAATATCGTAATGCACCACAAAACGTACGTTTGGTTTATTAATCCCCATGCCAAAGGCAACGGTCGCAACCACAATTTGAATATCGTCACGGGCAAAGCCCGATTGCACAAATTGGCGTTGTTCATTGCTCATACCTGCATGGTAGGCGGCGGCATTAAACCCTGCGTCAGCAAGTTTTTCGGCTACATCATCAACCCGTTTGCGGCTGGTGCAATAAATAATGCCGCTTTGATTTTGCTGCTCTTTTAAATATCGAAGCAGTTGTACCATAGGTTTGAATTTTTCTTCTATGGTGTAACGAATGTTAGGTCTATCGAAGCTACCAGTGTGCACGTAAGGGTGGTTAAGCTGAAGCTGTTCAATAATATCGTAACGAGTTGCTTTATCTGCCGTTGCTGTAAGGGCCATCATGGGCACGTGCATAAAGCGTTGCTTTAACTCGTTGAGCCGACAGTAATGCGGCCTAAAGTCATGCCCCCAATGCGAGACACAGTGAGCTTCATCAATAGCAAAAAGTGCGAGTTTAAGATGACTCAAGCGCTCTAAAAATTCGTGTTGTAATACTTTTTCTGGTGCAACATATAACAGCTTAATTTGGCCGTAGTGTAATTGTTGATAGACAGCTTGTTGCTCTTCAAAAGGCAGGCTGTTATTGATGTAGGCCGCTTGCACGCCGAGGGCTCTTAGTTGGGCAACTTGGTCTTGCATCAAGGATATAAGCGGCGAGATAACCACAGTAACACCATCGAGGATCAAAGCGGGTACTTGATAGCATAATGATTTGCCTCCACCCGTTGGTAGAAGTACAAGCGAGTCTTGGCCGTCTAGCGCTGCGGCTATAATCGCTTCTTGGCCATCACGAAAGTCCTTGTAACCAAACACTTGTTTGAGTACGGCTTGTGGTGATCGAACGGGTGTGTTGGACATTGCGGTATTGGTATTCATCGCCGAGCATTTTAGTGGTTTTTTATAGCGATGTCTTTAGCAATATACCCAAACTACCTCAAAATGCAGAATTCAGCGCTTCACAGGAGCTTAATATCACGGCGTTACTTTGCAACAATGGCAGTCCCTTTTAAGAAGTAAATACATGGGCTTATTTAGCGTGTTTTGGTTGCGTCACTGTTTAGGGGGCGTAAAATAGCGCTTTTAAACTATAAAGCCAAACTTATGCCTACCAACATTGAGCAGCGAAAAGGTGTCATTTTCGCTTGTTTAGCCTTTTTTATGTGGGGTCTTGCACCCATTTATTTTAAATTTCTTCAGCAGGTTTCTGCTTTTGAGATCTTAATGCACCGTGTTATTTGGTCGGTGTTATTTTTACTTCTTATTATTGCAGCTCGTCATCAATGGCAGCGTATTCGAATTGTGCTTGGGCAACCTAAATTACTTTTGATGTTGGTAATAACAGCAAGTTTACTTGGCTTTAACTGGGGGTTATTTATTTGGGCGGTGAACAATAATCACATGCTCGATGCTAGTTTAGGTTATTACATCAACCCACTACTAAATGTGTTGCTTGGTATGTTGTTTTTAGGTGAGCGGCTGCGTAAATGGCAAGGCGTTGCTGTAGGCCTCGCGCTTTGTGGTGTGCTGCTTCAATTAGTGAGCTTTGGATCATTTCCTGTGGTTGCTTTTTCGCTAGCTGGCTCGTTTGCTATTTATGGTCTTTTACGCAAAAAGCTGCCGATTGAATCATTACCAGGATTATTGCTCGAAGCACTTATTTTATTACCTGTTGCACTTATTTACTGGTGGTTTATGGCGCCTTCGCCAAGCTCTGATTTAACTGCAAATGATTGGCATATTAACGTGTTACTGATAAGTGCAGGAGTGGTGACAACTTTACCACTGTTGTGTTTTACCGGTGCAGCAAAACGCCTTCAGTACAGCACATTAGGCTTTTTTCAGTACATTGGTCCAAGTTTAATGTTTATGCTTGCCGTGGCTTTTTATGGTGAGGTATTTGATGCTGAGCGTGTGGTGACCTTTGCCTGTATTTGGAGCGCTTTGGCGTTATTCAGTTGGGATTCGTACCGCCAAAGTCGTAAGCAACGCAAAGCGAAATTAGAGGCAGTGACTAAGCCTGTATAGGCTTAGCTTATTAGTTTGTTGCGCCCAGACTCTTTTGCTTGATAAAGCTTTAGATCGGCCTGTTTTATTAGTTCATCTAAACTATAAATAGGCCCATTATGAAAACCAATCGACAGCGTAAACTTGATACGGTCTTTGCTAAATTCAGGGCTGTGCTTTTCAACAAATAAGCGGAATTTTTCTAAACGCTGTAACGATTCATGTCGGTCTTGATCAGCAAAATATACTGCAAACTCTTCACCACCAAAGCGGCCAACTAAATTATTTTTAAAATACTTTGCCATACATTGCGATAGGCCCTTAAGCACTTCATCACCGGCATCATGACCATAGTTATCATTTATTGATTTAAAGTGGTCAATATCGATCATAGCTAAAGAGACAGAGTTTTCTGCCAGTTTTGCAGCTTTGAGGTGGCTGTTTGCTTCACCAAAGAAATAGCGGCGATTAGGCAGCTTAGTGAGGTAATCAGTGTTTGCTTGTAAACGAATCGTTTTAATGTTTTCAAGCATGTCGACGTTTTGACTTAGCCGGCAATAGAATTCTTCATTATTAAATGGCTTGCGAAGGTAATCGTCTGCACCAGATTTTAAAAAGCGCGTTGATAAGTGCAGAGTATCGAGTGCAGAAATGCCGATTATGGCTTTTTCATCATTGGAATATAAACGACGAATTTCAACACAAAGCTCATCCCCATTCATGTTTGGCATTTCGTTATCGGTAATGATCACCGATATTTTTGGGTTTTCAGCCAGTACTTTTAAAGCGTCGACACCATCAACAGCTTCAATGGTTTGGTATTTGTGACGAGTTAATAAGTTACAAATGTGGTGGCGAGTTGCCGCTGAATCATCAACGACAAGAACTTGCACTTGTTCATTTCGAGGCAAGCGAGCGAGTTGTTTTTCAAGATACTGATAAGCTTGTTTATTTTCTTTAGTAATGTAGTCAATTATTGGGTGCTTTTCGACAATATTACGCGTTGTCTCATCTAGGTTTCCCGTCATGACAATTGTGGGAATATCAGAGGCGATAGTAAAAGGAATTGCTTCGCCTTTTGGTGCATCAGGTAGAATAAAGTCTACTACCGAACAAAAATAAGAGTGCTCTTCAACTAACTTTTTTGCTTCAGCCAACGAGCCTGCAATATCGGCTTCATAACCAACTTTTTGCGCGATATGCTTTTGCACTCGCGCAATCGTTGGCGTATCTTCAATTATTAATATTCTTCTAGTCACGGTTTGCCTTGTTATAACTTTTTGGCGAAGCAATAGTTACTACAAGTTTTAACCTTAAAAGCCTAAAAAAGCAAATCGTTATAAGCTGTCTGACTCAGAATAATATTCAACGCTTTGTGTTGTTGGGTTTGCAATACGGGAACGTCCAAACAATGTATGAAATTTCGTTTTGCAAGTGGTTTGCTTTAGGTATTTGACCCAAGCACGTTCAATTGCATTGGTCGCGTCAAGATTGCCGGTGACAACTTGTACAAATTGAGTTTGAAATTCATTTTGTGGTTCTAGGGTTTTGTTGTATAAACCCTTTAGAACAACACCATGCTGCTCGAGAATGTCGGCTTCTAGCAAAGTGAAGTGACCACTACGACCAAAACCGCGTGGGAAATTTTGATCATCATAGAATTGACGTTGGCTTGCAAATGCCTGACGAAGTGATGAAATGTCATTGCTCATGGCTTTATCCTCATGCCCTAATTTCTTGCTGGAGTATGGATCAAGTTGTCGATTTTATTAAACAAATTATTTTTATCGTAAGGGTAAAAAATGGATATCGATTTATTGAAGACTTTTGTTGAAGTGGTCCGTACGCGCCATTTCGGTAAGGCAGCTGAAAATTTATATATTACACAGTCTGCTGTGAGTTTTCGGATCCGACAATTAGAGCAAGGTTTAGGCGTTAACTTATTTATTCGCCAACGTAACAACATACAGTTAACGGCGCCTGGTGAGCGATTACTGCCACATGCACAAATGATCATTACGGGTATGCAGCGCGCAAAAGTTGATGTGGCACTTGCAGATAATATGCATAAGCAAATTAGCTTAGCAGGAACACCTAATATTTGGGATGCATTTTTACAGTTTGGTATTACTAATATTGTTTCTGCTATGCCGGGTGTGTCGTTAGTTGCTGAAGTCAAAGCACAACAAGAGAGTACTCGCTTATTACTGGAACGTACTCTAGATTTAGCTGTGTTGTTCGATCCCCCTAAAGTAGATGAACTGGTTGTACAGCGAATTTGTGAGTTACCTATTATTCCTGTGAGTGCTTTTGAAACAGCAAATAGTGAAAACTTTTTCGATAATCAATATGTCTATGTTGATTGGGGTACCACCTTTTCTTTATGGCATGCTCGTGAGTTTAACGGCCACGCCCCTCCATATTTTAGAACCAGTACGGGCCGTATTGCGCTTGATTTAATTTTGAAGTGCGGCGGCAGTGCCTTTATTCCTCAGTTATTAGTTGAAGAGCAGCTTAAATCTGGTGAGCTTTATCATGTTGAAGATGTTGCGCATACATCGCGTGATGTGTTTGTTGCTTACCACAGAGACAACGAGCAAACCCCTCTGTTAGAGAAGTTAGTCACTTTATTAACTGAGCTACAAATAAAAGCTTAAAATTAATTTAATTTAGCTTTCATAAAAATTTAATTTTACAACAGTGAGTTACGTTTTTATTTCAAAATTAATTACATTTTATGAAGCTAAATTGACGCTTTTATTTCAACTGTCATCTTTCTGTCATTTTTTACTGTCACACTGCGCGCATTGAAACACAACATGTGTTTTTTGTTGCGATTATTGAGGAAACGACATGAAATTTGCAAAGTCTAGCTTATTCCTAGCTTTATTTGGTGGTTTATCTTTTTCTGCACTAGCTGATGTAGATGTATATGGTAAAGCAAACGTGACTGTTCAATCATCAGATGATGGCGAAGGGTCTTTCACTGAAATTAAAAGCAATAACTCACGTTTTGGCTTAAAAGGTTCAGAAGAAATTTCTGAAGGCTTAGAAGCGGTTTATAAATTTGAGTTTGGTGTAGACGTATCTGACGCTGATTCAAAAGGCGACAATGACGATAACATCACTGCGCGTAATCAATACGTGGGTGTGAAAGGTAGCTTTGGTCAAGTTGTTATCGGTCGTAACGATACAGCAATGAAGCAATCTCAAGGTAAAGTTGATTTATTCAATGACCTTGAAGGCGATATCAAAAACGCATTTAAAGGTGAAAACCGTTTAGGCGACACTATTTCTTATGCTTCTAAAGACTTCAGTGGCTTCAAAGTATTAGCAACTTATGTAGCTGAAGATGATGTAGATGCTGATAACGGGTACTCAGTAGCGTTAACTTACGGCGATGCAAAACTTAAAGAAAGCAAACTTTATGCATCAGTTGCAGCTGACAGCGAAGTAAAAGGTTACGACATTGTTCGTGCAACAGTACAAGGTAAACTAGGTGACTTCAAACTAGGTGCTATGTACCAAACACAAGAAAAAGTGGATGGTAGCGCAGAAGCTGATGGCTACTTAGTAAATGCTGCTTACCAAATGAATAGCAACACATTCAAAGTACAGTACCAAGTAATTGACTTTGATGAAGGCGATAAGAAAACAGCTATTTCTGCAGGTGTTGATCACAAGCTAAACAAAAACACCAAAGTATTTGGTTTCTACTCAACGTTTGATACAGACAATCAAGTTGACCAAGATTACCTAGGTGTTGGTATTGAATACAAATTCTAAGTGAACACTCCCTTACTTGTGAGCCCAGCTAATTAGCTGGGCTTTTTTTGTTGAACAACAAAATTATACTGAAGTTAGCTTTAAGCTTGTGCGTAGTTTGATTTGCCTGCAAGCCAGCGTTGAATCAATTTATCGGTAAGTTCTGGGTAGTCATTCAATATTTTGAAAGCGATGGGTCTGACATGATTGAGTGTTTGTTTATCGCGGTTTAGGTCGGCGATTTTGAATTCAGCTAAGCCTGTTTGTTTGGTGCCAAGTACTTCACCTGGGCCACGGATTTCGAGATCTCGCTCAGCAATCACAAAGCCATCATTACTTTCACGCAGCACACCTAAGCGTTTTTGCGCTGTAGCTGATAATGGCGCATGATAAAGTAAAACACAGTGTGATGCCGTTGCCCCACGACCAACACGGCCGCGTAGCTGGTGAAGTTGTGCAAGCCCTAACCGTTCAGGATTTTCAATAATAATAAGGCTCGCATTAGGCACATCAACACCCACTTCAATCACGGTTGTGGCAACCAGTACATGAATATTACCTGCTTTAAACTCACTCATAATGGCTTGCTTTTCGGCGGCTTTCATCCGGCCATGCACCAAGCCAACGTTTAGCTCTGGTAGTGCTGCTTTTAATTGCTCGGCGCTATCCTCGGCGGCTTGGCATTGCAGCACTTCAGATTCATCAATCAGGGTGCAAACCCAATACACTTGACGACCTTGCTCTGAGCATGCTGTTCTCACACGTTGAATAATTTCGTCTCGGCGTGCATCTGGAATCGCCACCGTTGTGATAGGCGTTCTACCGGGTGGTAACTCATCAATCACTGAGGTTTCTAAATCAGCGTAGGCTGTCATTGCTAAGGTTCGCGGGATAGGGGTTGCAGTCATCACTAATTGGTGTGGGTAGCAATCACCAAAGCGGCCTTTTTCACGCAGTGATAAACGCTGATGAACACCAAAGCGGTGTTGCTCATCTATGATAATCAAAACGAGATTATTAAACTCAACCTGTTCTTGGAATAATGCATGGGTGCCAACAATCATTTGTGCTTCCCCAGAGGCGATTTTCTCCAAAGTCGCTGCACGCTCTTTACCTTTACTTTTGCCACCTAACCAAGCGACTTCAACACCGAGTTGATTAAACCATTGGCTAAAGTTGATGCCATGTTGCTCTGATAAAATCTCTGTTGGTGCCATTAGCGCTACTTGATAGCCTTCGCTGATAGCACTGAGCGCACTGAGCGCTGCAACTAAGGTTTTACCAGAGCCTACATCGCCCTGTACTAGGCGCATCATCGGAAACGGGTGTTGTAAGTCACCTTTGATTTCTGCCACTACACGACTTTGTGCGTTAGTTGGGCTAAAGGCTAAATTAGCTAAAAACTGTTGCTCAAGTTGGTTATGCGGCTTTAAAGCAACCGCTTTTACCGTTTGCCCTTTTTGACGTAGCTTTAAAAGGCTTAAGTTTTGCGCAAGCAGCTCTTCAAACACTAGCCGTTGCTGGGCAGGGTGCATACCTTGTTCAAGGGCAGTTAAATCAATATCGTTTTGTGGGCGATGTAAGGTCATGAGCGCATCGGCTAAACGCATTCCGGTTGGCTGAAACTGTTCTGGCAGCAACTCTTCTACAGGGTATTTAGTTAATAGCGCAAGTGCTTGATCGCTAAGCGCACGAATAGATAACTGTTTAAGTCCTTCGGTAACAGGATAAACCGGCGTAAGCGTGGTATTCGTTGGTTGCTCAGAAGGGGTATCCGATAAGCTGTATTCAGGGTGTGTCATTTCAAAGCCAACACGACCACGGCGGATCTCACCAAAGCAGCGAATGATTTTACCTGTACCTAAGGCATTTTTTTGAGCCGCGCTAAAGTTAAAAAACCTGAGCGTTAAACGGCCCGTGCCATCATTTACTTGGCAAACCAGCATGCGTCTTTTACCAAAGGTAATTTGGCTGGTTTCAATAGTGGCTTCAACACTAACATGGCTATGCGGTTGCAGCTCGCAGATGGGATGAATACGGGTGCGGTCTTCATAGCGGTGAGGTAAATGAAACAGCATGTCTTGCACCGTATGAATATTTAGCTTAGCAAGGCGCTCGGCCATTTTTGGGCCGACGCCTTTTAATTCTGTAATTGGGTATAACGCTAAGCTAGGATGACTCAAAGGTGACTCAAATTATTAATTAGTAGACTGTTTTTCAGTTTACTTGCACTCGTTAGTGGCTTCAAGCGGTTGCGTGTGTTTTAAAATGTTCCAGAACGTTTCATCAGCAACAATTTCCCCATTTTCATCCAGCTCAGGGTACGGCAGCTCTTTTTCGCGGCATTGTTCAGCAATGATAGGGTGACAGCCTTCAAACAAAATACGATGCTTAACTTTCGCATCAAGCATATCGCGGTTATAAAGACCTGCTTCTTCACGTTGGCGCTGTGCTTCAAATAAAATAAGTGCCGCTGCAACAGATACATTAAGAGATTGCACCATTCCTTGCATTGGGATGATGATGTTTTTATCAGCATGAGCGAGGGCACGCGGCGAAATACCATCACGTTCTTGACCAACAATAACAGCTGTCGGTTTGGTGTAATCAATTTCACGAAAGTCGACTGCGTCGTCGCTGAGGTGAGTTGCTAAAATTTGTACATCAGGATTTTGCACACGCATCATGGCTACGGCTTCATCGATATTGAGATGCAAGTGAGTTTCGAGCCAGTTTTTACTACCACCAGAAGTATTGTTAGTTAACCATTTTTGATTCTCTGGCCATACAGCATGAACATGATGGCAGCCTGTCGCGTCAGCTGTGCGGGCAATGGCCGATAAATTATGATGCTTATGTACCTCTTCTAAACAAACCGTTAGGTCCGTTTGGCGGCGATCTAATACGCGCTTAACACGCTCAAAGCGAGTTGTATCCATAGTTGTGTGCTCGTTGACGGATTCTAATTAGCGCTGATTATACCCTAGGGAACAACAGCACGGCTAATTGGGTTTTGTAATGAGATCAGCGTTTCTGTTGATTGAATAGCTTCGATGGCTTGTATTTTGTTAATTAACACATCTTGTAGATGATCAATTGAGCGTGCCATCACTTTGATAAATATACTGTAATTACCCGTGGTGTAATAAGCTTCTACGACTTCTTCTAGCTCTTTTAAATGCAGTAACGTTTGTGGGTAATCACGGGCATTGTTGAGGTTAATACCAATAAAACAGCAAACATCGTAACCAAGCTGTTTGGCATCAATACTGACTTGGGTGCCTGTAATAATTCCCGCTTGTTTCATCTTTTCGACTCGAACATGAATAGTTCCGGCACTTACTGCAAAGCGTTTAGCAAGTTCTGCATACGCTGTTCGCGCATTTTCCATTAAAGCATTAAGGATGTTTTTATCGAGATTATCGATTTGATAATTTTCCATGGTATTTATTAGTATTAATTATTGAATCAGTAAAATTTATAGCATTATTTTTATGAAAATTTCAATGTTAAGTTCTTTTTATTGCGGGTTGTTGAAAATTATCTTTGTTTAGTTGAGGATTGTTTTAACAGGAGGGGCCAAGCAGTGGGTTTCTCTAATCAAGCAAGTAACAATAACTGGGAATGAGGCCAATTATTATGAGTTCACACTACCTGCAGCAACAGCAGCAAATTAGTAAAGTAAAACAGTTTTTTTCAAGCCAATTAGAACAACAATTAGGATTAGTTGAGGTACAAGCGCCGATCTTGGCAAAAGTAGGCGATGGTATTCAAGATAACTTAAGCGGTACTGAAAATGCTGTATCGGTAGCAGTGAAAACAATTCCGGGTAGCCAATTTGAAGTAGTGCACTCTTTAGCTAAATGGAAACGCAAAACCTTGGCTGATTACGATTTTTCGGTAGGTGAGGGGCTCTATACGCATATGAAGGCGCTTCGCCCAGATGAAGAATCTTTAAGCCCAATTCACTCGGTGTATGTTGACCAATGGGATTGGGAAAAAGTAATTTGCGAGAGTACTGAGCGCACCTTAGACAAGCTAAAAGAAACCGTAACATCACTTTATCAGGCTATTAAAGCAACCGAACGCTTTGTATCAAGCGAGTTTGGTTTAACGCCATTTTTGCCAGAGCAAATCACCTTTGTACACAGTGAACAGTTACGTCAGATGTATCCTGACTTTACTGCAAAACAACGTGAAAAAGCGGTAGCACAAGAATACGGTGCGGTATTTTTAATTGGTATAGGCGGCACACTTGCCGATGGCAAAATTCATGACGTACGAGCACCGGATTATGACGATTGGTCAACCCAAACCTGCAGTAAATTTGCAGGCTTAAACGGTGATATTTTAGTTTGGAACCCGGTGCTAGAAGATGCCTTTGAAATCTCTTCAATGGGCATTCGTGTAAGTCCTGATGCATTAGCTACTCAATTAGCGATTACAGGCGACCAAGCTCGTTTAGAGTTTGATTGGCATAAACAGCTACTTGCGAAGCAGTTCCCGCAAACAATTGGTGGTGGGATTGGTCAATCACGACTCGCTATGTTGCTGTTACAAAAACAGCATATCGGGCAAGTACAAGTTGGTGTTTGGCCTGAACAGCTAAAACAGCAAGTGGAAGGAATTCTCTAAGTTAAGATTAATGACCCTGGTAAAAAGAGGCTTAAAGCCTCTTTTTTATTAACTGGTTTTAAACTCCACCTCAACCTTGTTCTCTTCAAGCTTAACCTTGCAAGGGGGGTACTTACGGTTTGTACGTAGCACTTTTTCAAAAATATGTATTTCTACCCCTGAGTGCAATGTTTTGTTAACGACTAATTGCGCATCTTCAAGTAAATCATGCAAATGATGCTCTAAACTTGATAGTTTTTTCTCAAGCATTTCAGCTTGCTCGCAATAGTGCATTTGTGTGGCCCCTATTTTGGCCAGAAGAGTTTTTTTCTTTTCTGCATCTTTTACTAAATCCGCTTTTTCGATAGCCGCTTGTAAGGTATCAAGTTGCGAATCTGTTTGTGCTAAATCTTTGAAGCATTGGTCTGTTTGTGCTGTTACATCAGCACCTGAAGCCGCTAAGTTAATCACCATCTTCGCGCCTGATTCATTGCCAATTTCGCCAGCAATAACTATTTGAGCATCTAAAATTTCACCGCCAAATAGTTTTCCTTGGGGGTTATCTTCTTGGCCGACTTGCAACAATTTAGTGGCTTTCATTACACAATGGCTGGCTTGTCGGTCGATGAGGATATTGTTTGCTTCAAGGTAGCTGTATTGACCATGTGATAAGTGAATGTCGCCTTGACTGATGATATTACATGATAACTTTTTATCTTCGAGTTGGTGGCCAATTACGCCTTGTTTTATGGTGATATCACCAGCTGCAGATAAATGACCAGACTCTACAGTGCCCATAACTGTTATATCGCCTTTGGCATTAATACGCATTCCCGGCTCAACATTATGAGTTACAATGACGCTACCTTCAAAATCTACATGGCCGGTTTTTACGTTGACATCGGCAATGGTAAAAATATCATCAACTCGCATGCCATTCGCGATATCTACTGGAACACCAGCAATGGCTGAAATAAGTTCAAGCGGATTATTTTTAGATATTTCGGTACCTTCACCAGCAACTAGAGTGTTACTTTCACCTGGCTTGGCTGGTAATACATCACCGGTAACAGTAAAGCCTTCTTTACCCGGAGTCGCAGGGATTTGCTTGATAAGTAATACGCCGGGTTCGACACTGGCGAGCTTGCCAAAATCACGCATATCGACAGTACCATCTTCACGCAATTTGGGTTTTTTTAAGCGATCTTTGAGCGTTTCAACTTGAGAAACTAGTTTTGATGGTTGGCCATCGATAGGTAAGCGACCTTTTGCTAGCACGCCTTTAGCGACTTTTCCTGCTGGTAACTCAAACTGTTGTTGTAATAGCTGTTCCAAGAAAGCTTGTTTGTACCCGCGAGCAACGCCCGCTCTGATAAGCTCCTTTTTAGCTTCATCAAGCGTCATAACTTTGCCGCCTTCAGCAAGAGTAAGTTCGCCTGTAGCAAGCATTTTATCATCGCTTAGGGTTACAACTAGGCTCGCATCATGTTTAGAGGCAACAACAAGCATGCGCTCGTTAGAGTCACTTTTGAAGAATTTATTGATAGCTTCATGATCCACTCTGCATTCGCAAAATGGTGACTTTTCTAATGCTTCGATAATAAACGCAGCACTAGGAGGCGAGTTTTCATGAACATCTAATAAAACGTTGCCGTTGTGAGCGAGCTTAAACACGTGGAGATCCTTTTTTACTACATTAGCTAAAGGTTTTATTTGTTATAACAACAGAGTGCTAGAGATTTGCTAATGAGTCAAGAATTTCGGGTGAGGGAAGTAATAACTTTTTCTAAAAAAGTGCCAGCAACTTTGTGTTGCTGGCAGGGCTGACTAGTTTGTTGAAGGTAGCTCCATGATACCGTCAAT
The DNA here is from genome assembly GCF_016464105.1 of Pseudoalteromonas sp. bablab_jr010. Taxonomy (NCBI): domain Bacteria; kingdom Pseudomonadati; phylum Pseudomonadota; class Gammaproteobacteria; order Alteromonadales; family Pseudoalteromonadaceae; genus Pseudoalteromonas; species Pseudoalteromonas sp. bablab_jr010. Next base: position 17,491 of record NZ_JACDWV010000162.1, read on the forward strand.
CTCAACTTGCACACCTTTTGGTAACGCACGTACGCCAATTGCAGCACGTGCAGGGTATGGCTGCTTAAAGTACTGACTCATTACTTCGTTGACAATCGCAAAGTTAGATAAGTCAGTTAGAAAGATATTTACTTTCACCATGTCTTGAATTTGGCCGCCGGCAGCTTGGCAAACAGCTGTTAGGTTTTTGAATACTTGGTGAGTTTGCTCAGTGAAGTCTTCAGAGATCACTTCCATTGTTTCTGGTACAAGTGGAATTTGACCTGATAAATAAACAGCCGTGCCTACTTTAACTGCTTGGCTGTAAGTACCGATAGCTGCAGGCGCATTATCAGTAGAAATAAAAGATTTGTTCATGATTATCCTTGTTACTTTTTACGATAGACTCTTTGCACATCAGGCATAACGCGAATGCGGCGCATAATGTTAGCAACATGAACACGGTTTTTAACCGTGATGCCTAAATCTATCATGTATAAATTACTTTCTTTTTCGTCAGTCGCTATTTCAACAATGTTGGCTTGGGTTGAGGCAACAACATTGGTTAATTTAGCCAGTGCACCTTGGTGATTAATAATCTCAATACGAAGGGCTGCAATATATTCTTTCTCTGGGTTATCGTCCCATTTTACAACGAGGTATTTTGAGCGCTCTTTTTCCCAACCACGAATGTTTTTACATTCTTGGCGGTGAACAGTAAGGCCTTTACCTTGGCTGATATAAGCTGTAATAGCATCACCTGGGACTGGTCGGCAGCATTTAGAGTAATTAACTAACATGCCTTCAGTACCGATGATGGTCGCTTTTGCTTTTTGTGCTAGATCGTCTAGGTCGTCTGCATCAACTTGCATCAAGCGTTTTGCAATAAGCACACTCATTAGATTGCCTGAGCCTATTTCGACTAATAGCTCAAGTACGGTATTTAGTTCATGCTCTTGAAGTACACGGCGAATGTTTTCATCTGGAATATCATCCAGTTTGGTTTCACCAAGTGCTGAGTCTAGTAAACGTCGACCGAGCAGCATGGCTTCTTCATGCTGTTGGCTCTTAAGGTAATTGCGAATACCTAAACGTGCTTTACCTGTTACAACAAAGTTTAACCAAGTTGCATTAGGGTGCGCTCCAGAGCTGGTGATGATTTCGACCGTTTGCCCTGTATCAAGCGCTTTGCTGAGTGGGTGAGGTTTACGGTTAACGCGTGCTCCCACACAGGTATTACCTACATCAGTATGAACTGCATAAGCAAAGTCGACTGCTGTCGCACCCATTGGTAGCTCAACGATACGGCCATCTGGCGTGAAAACATAGATCTCTTCAGGGAATAGCTCTGTTTTAACGTTTTCAACAAACTCAAAAGACGAACCAGCGCTTTGCTGAAGTTCCAGTAAGCTTTGCATCCATTGGCGAGCACGTTGTTGTGCTGTGTGGCCTGCATTATCACCGGCTTTTTTATACATCCAGTGAGCAGCGACCCCTTTATCTGCCATATGATCCATATCGTGGGTACGAATTTGAATCTCAACAGGAATACCATGAGGGCCAACTAATGAGGTATGAAGCGACTGATAGCCGTTAGTTTTTGGTACAGCAATATAATCTTTAAAGCGAGTTTCGATTGGCTTGTAAAGGTTATGCGCAACACCTAATACGCGATAACAGGTATCCATATTATCAACATTGATACGAAACGCGTAGATATCCATCACTTCGTTAAACGAAAGCTCTTTATTAAGCATTTTTTTGTAAATGCTATAAAGGTGTTTTTCGCGGCCAGATATAGTTGCTTCGATGCCAGACTCTTCTAAACGCGCTTCAATTTCAGTTTTAATATTACTGATAACTTCTTTACGGTTACCACGTGCTTTGACCACTTCTGATCTTAATGCGCGATGGCGCATCGGGTATAACGCTTGAAAGCCTAAATCTTCTAATTCATTTTTAATATCGTGAATACCAAGGCGGTTCGCAATTGGTGCGTAAATCTCTAGGGTTTCACGGGCAATGCGACGGCGTTTGTCAGGGCGCAGTGCGCCTAAAGTACGCATGTTGTGAGTACGGTCAGCCAATTTAATTAAGATCACGCGAATATCTTGCGTCATCGCCATGATCATTTTGCGGTAGTTTTCGGCTTGGAATTCTTTTTTATCTTTAAAGCTGAGTTTATCTAGCTTACTCACCCCTTCAACAAGCTCGGCAACGGTGTCGCCAAAAATTTCAGCTAAGTCTTGTTGGCTAAAGTCAGTGTCTTCAATCACGTCATGCATCAGGGCAGCCATAAGCGTTTCGTGGTCTAAGTGCATGCCGGCAAGTATTTGTGTCACTTCGACAGGGTGGGTGATATAAGGCTCGCCACTTGAGCGTGTTTGGCCTTCGTGGGCTTCGCGAGCGACCACGTATGCTTTTTGTACCAGCTCAATATCAGCAGGTGGTAAGTATTCGGATATTTTCTTTTTGAGGCCTTCGAATAGATACAAAGTCACACTCCAATGCGCAAATGAAGTAAATCGGTAACGGTATGAATAGAATATACGATGAAAAGAAGGGCTTGCCAACGGCTAGTGTAGAAATACTAGCCGTATAGCTAAATCAAAGCGGGGAGCTTGATTACTGGTTGCCACCTACGATAGCAGCCACAGCAGCCATTTCTGCTGCTTCTTGATGTTGTTGTTCTTCACGATCAATTAAGTCCATAGAAGAGCTATCTACTAACCCTTTCTCAATTTCACGTAAAGCAATAACCGTTGGTTTGTCATTTTCAGCATCAACGAGTGGATCTTTACCACCAACCGCGATTTGGCGGGCACGACGAGCCGCAACTAAAATTAAGTCAAAACGATTACCAATTGCATCTACTGCATCTTCAACAGTTACGCGAGCCATCTTAGCACTCCAAATAAATTCTTAAGCAAAGGCGTAGTTTACTGTACCAAGTTAAATTCGCCAATAGCTTGTGGTTAATTTTTATCTTATTCTTAAAAAAGTATTACTTAAGTAAGTTCTCTAATAACGCCTGATGGCGCACAGCTTGGCTTTTTAACGATAAACGTTTAGCCATAACGATCGTTTCGATTTCTGTAAGCGCAGTATCAAAGTCATCATTAACAACAACATAATCATACTCATTATAGTGTGATGTTTCTGATTGTGCTTTTGCCATTCTTCCTGCGATCACCTCAGCAGAGTCTTGACCACGGTTATTTAAGCGCGATTCAAGTTCTTCTTTTGATGGTGGAAGAATAAAGATAGTCTCAACATCATCAACTAATTTGCGGATTTGCTGAGCACCTTGCCAATCGATATCTAAAAATACGTCAATACCTGCTTCAAGTTGGCTTTCGATTGCTTGCTTAGACGTACCATAGTAGTTATCAAACACTTGCGCCCATTCAAAAAAGTCATTTTTCTCAATTAGCGCTTTGAACTCATCCACAGAAACAAAGTGATAGTGCACACCGTTTTCTTCACCCGGACGAGGTGAGCGAGTGGTGTGCGAAACCGATACTTTCATATCGCTGTGTTTCTTTAGTAAAGCACCAATTAAGCTTGATTTACCAGCCCCCGATGGAGCTGACAAGATAAATAAATTTCCGCGAGTTTGCGCCATGATCTGTCTCTATACAAAATAAATAGGCCTGCGGGAGCGCTACTCCAGCAAGCCTTTACAATGTAGTACAGTGTACTGTATTTGACCTGTTTAGCTCAAGCTTGCTAGTTGAAATCGGTTTCTTGTTCTAACTCATTGTTAGCTTGCGACCATGGACTTTCAACTCGCCTTATGTCTTTAAAGCTATTGTACTAAAGGGCTACTGCTGACATTAAAATCAAACCCTTCGATTTTTGCATCAGCAATTAGTAATTGGATATATTGCGCGATGGCTTTACGTTCTACTTTTTTATTTAAGTAGTTTTGAATGCGTAACTTGACGGCTTCATAAGGCAGTTGTTTACCATCTTCTTTAAAATCAACATAGACAATATGATAGCCAAAACGGGTTTCGATTGGGTAGTTGATCAACCCTTCATCAGCACTAAACACGGGGCGCTCGAATTCACTAACTGTTTGCCCTTTAGAGAGTTGCCCTAGTTGCCCGCCTAATGTGGCTGAGTCGCATTTGGAATGTAATTTTGCAAGTTCACTAAAGTCGGCGCCTTGCACTAAGGTTGCAATAATGTGCTCTGCGAGTGTGAATGCTGTTGCGCGTGCGTGTTCATCTTCGTGTGGCGCTGCTAATAAAATATGGCGTGCTGCAATCAATGGTGGGGTGGTGAACTTTGCTTTATTTTGATTATAGTAATGTTTGCACTCTTGTTCGGTTGCAGTCGGAATGAATACTTCTTTTTTGATTAACTGGTTTAAGAGATCATTTTGCTGCTGCTCTGATAAAGTACTTGAACCATTGTTAACATGATCCGTTAATTTTAAACGCGACGCGCGTTGTTGTAATAACTCCCCAATGATTAAACTTTCAGCAGCATTGACCATTGCTGCTCGGTGGTCATTTGCTGGGTGGTACTGCATTTCATGCAGAATATCGGATTCGCTGATAGTATGATTATTGACTGTGATCATGGTCACCTCTGCACTGGATATTGCTTAAAAGAAGGCTGCCAACTAAAAGAGTTAATTGGCAGCTAAGATATTAAGATTTGCTACGAACAACTTGGTAACTACGAGATAGATACTGAATTGGTACGCTGGCAATGTGCACTAAACGGCTAAATGGGAAGACTAAAAATAAGCTCATTCCTAAAAATACGTGAAGCTTATAAATCCAGTGCACTTGTGCTATTGCCGCAGCGGCTTCTGCACCGTCTAAGGTGACAATATTTTGCGCCCAGCTCATTAGCAGTAGCATTTCTGCACCGTCTAAATGACCTGCAGAGACAAAAATTGACAGTAACCCTAAAATCAATTGCACATAAAGTAGCAGTAATACGGCAATATCCATTTTGCTGCTCGTTGCTCTGATCCGTGGGTTGGTTAAGCGGCGTTTAATTAAGATTGTTAAACCATAAAAACACAGTAGGCCAAATACCCCTCCAAGGCCCATTGCAATTAATTGTTTATGGCTGGCTTCAATCCCAACCACATGCCATACCTCTGCGGGTGTCAGTAAGCCAACAAAGTGACCCAATAACACCATGATGACACCAATATGAAAAGCACGGCTACCTCGTTTTAGCTCTTTGCTTTCTAGTAATTGGCTTGATCCGGTTTTCCATGTGTATTGTTCTCTGTCATAACGAATGATTGAGGCAATAATGAATACCGCTAAAGTAATGTATGGATAAATTCCAAAAAGTAACGTATTTAAATAACTCATGATATACCCCTAACTGGCCTGTTGATTAAAGTCAGTCCAAGAAACTGGAACATATTGATCTTTGCGTTGTGTCTCAAGTGGTCGATTAACCGAACTAGGGCAGTTTGTTGCATCTTGAGCGCCAAACGTGACGGCTTCTTCTTCCCACTCTTTATCAATTGCTTGCTTTGTATCGTCTCGCTTTTCTTCATTGATTTGTGCTCTGAGTGCATCTAAATCTATGTTACTTTGGGCAATATCAAGTAAGCTTGAAAAAACAACGGCATAGTTACTTTCTCGTTTTTCGAGTCGGCACATAAGTAAAGCAAGGATATGCTCAACCTCAGATAACCACTCTCGAGCATTCTCGCTCCCTTGTGTTGCTAAGAACTCCAAAAATAGCGGGATGTAGTCAGGTAATTCGTTGAGGTTTAGCTCAAGCCCTGCTTGTTTATATTGTTCAATTAAATCGACCATGGCCTGACCACGGTCACGGCTTTCGCCGTGAACGTGTTCAAAAAGCCACAAACCTAGCGCGCGACCACGCTCAAACAGGCCATCGTACTGTGCTTGCCAATCCATTAAGTCGCCTTGGCATTGCTGTTGAATAAATGCTGTGAGTGCTGTTTTATTGTCATCATTTAATGAGCTTTGATTAACAATCTTGATTAACTCAGCTTCGGCTTCAACCAACGACTGTGTAGGGTAATCAAGTAAATGAGAGAGTACGCTTAATACTTGCATCGTTTACTCCTTTATTTCTACAGGAATGATTTGCTTAACGGTTTGTTTTTTTCCGCCAAACAGATTCACACCATTGTTGCCGTCACTACAGCCGTTACCAAAACTAAAGCCACAGCCATTTTTCATATCATAGGCATCTGCTGCATAAGATTTATGGCTTGATGGGATCACAAAACGATCTTCATAGTTAGCAATTGCCATGTAGCGATACATTTGTTCAACTTGCTCGGCGGTTAAGCCTGCTTGTTTAAGAACTTCAATATCTTCAACGCCTTCAACCTGTTGTGAACGCTTAAACGCTCGCATTGCAATCATGCGTTCAAGTGCCCTAATAACAGGCTTTTCATCGCCTGCGGTAAGTAGGTTAGCTAAGTAACGCATCGGAATTCGCAGCGATTTAAGGTCTGGGATCACGCCACTCATACCAACATGACCTGCTTCAACCGCTGTTTGAATTGGTGACAGTGGTGGGATATACCACACCATAGGTAATGTTCTGTATTCAGGGTGTAGAGGCAGTGCAACTTTCCAGTCCATTGCCATTTTATAAACTGGTGACTGACGTGCCGCTTCTAGCCAAGTTTCAGGGATCCCTTCTTTGCGCGCAGCTTCGATAACCTCAGGGTCATTTGGATCTAAGAACATGCTGAGCTGAGCTGGGTAGAGATCTTGCTCGTTCGGTACGCTGGCGACTTCTTCAATGCGATCAGCATCGTATAAAAGAACACCTAAGTAGCGAATACGGCCTACACAGGTTTCAGAGCAGACAGTTGGTTGACCCGCTTCAATACGTGGGAAGCAGAAAATACATTTTTCTGATTTACCTGACTTCCAGTTGTAATAGATTTTTTTGTACGGGCAGCCTGAAACACACATTCGCCAACCACGACATTTGTCTTGGTCAATCAATACAATGCCATCTTCTTCACGTTTATAAATTGCGCCCGAAGGACAGCTCGCTACACACGCTGGATTGATGCAGTGCTCACAAAGACGTGGCAAGTACATCATGAAGGTTTTTTCAAATTGGCCGTAAATATCTTTTTGAACAACATCATCGAAGTTCTTGTCTTTTTTACGCTCAGAGAACTCAGTGCCTAAGATCTCTTCCCAGTTTGGTCCCCAATTGATTTTTTCCATGCGTTGACCGGTGATCAATGAGCGTGGACGAGCCACCGGTTGATGTTTGCTATCAGGTGCGTTGTGCAGGTGCTGATAGTCAAAATCAAACGGCTCGTAGTAATCATCAATCTCAGGTAAATCTGGATTTGAAAAAATATTGGCTAATAAACGGCGTTTATTACCTTGGCGTGGCTCTAACGTACCATTTTTATTGCGTTTCCAGCCGCCATGCCATTTTTCTTGGTTTTCCCATTCTTTTGGATAACCAATACCTGGTTTACTTTCAACGTTATTAAACCAAGCGTATTCAACACCTTCGCGGCTAGTCCACACATTTTTACAGGTGATCGAGCAGGTATGACAGCCGATACATTTGTCTAAATTTAAGACCATGCCTATTTGTGCACGTACTTTCATAATTCTATCCTCGGCTACTCGTTATCTAACCAATCAACTTTGTCCATCTTGCGGACAATTACAAACTCATCACGGTTACATCCTACGGTGCCGTAGTAGTTAAAGCCGTAAGCTTGTTGCGCGTAACCACCAATCATGTGTGTTGGCTTCATGACTGCACGGGTTACCGAATTGTGTATACCACCGCGTGTACCAGAGACTTCTGAGCCAGGGGTGTTTACGATACGTTCTTGTGCGTGATACATCATGCTCATACCTTGCGGTACACGTTGTGAAACAACAGCACGTGCGGCAATTGCGCCGTTTACGTTAAACACTTCTATCCAGTCGTTATCTTTGATATCGCCTTCTTTTGCGTCAACTTCACTGATCCACACTATTGGACCGCCTCGACTCAGGGTGAGCATTAACAAGTTGTCAGAGTAGGTTGAGTGGATACCCCATTTTTGGTGTGGTGTGATCCAGTTGAGTGTTAACTCTTTATTGCCATTTGGTTTTTTGCCAAGTAAAGGTTGTGTTGTCTTTAAGTTGACCGGCGGTTTGTAAGACACCATGGTTTCACCAAAATCACGCATCCATTGGTGATCTTGATAGAACTGCTGGCGGCCTGTTACTGTGCGCCAAGGAATTAATTCGTGCACATTGGTATAACCTGCGTTGTAAGACACATGTTCGTCTTCTAACCCTGACCAGGTTGGTGAACTGATGATCTTACGCGGCTGAGCTTGGATATCTCTAAAGCGGATTTTTTCTTCCTCTTTAGGTTTTGCTAAGTGAGTGTGGTCTCGACCTGTAAACTCACCCAGTGCTGACCATGCTTTTACAGCTACATGACCATTTGTTTCTGGAGCAAGGCTTAAGATGACTTCAGCAGCATCAATTGCGGTCTCAATTTTTGGACGCCCTTTATGCGGTCCGTCTTCTGTGTGGGTGTAGTTAAGCTCTCCTAAGAAATTAACTTCTGTTTGAGTGTTCCAGTTAATGCCTTTACCGCCGTTACCGAGTTTGTCCATTAATGGCCCGAGTGAGGTAAAACGGTTGTAGGTGTTAGGGTAGTCGCGCTCAACAACTAACATATTAGGCGCAGTAACCCCAGGGATAAGATCGCATTCATCTTTCCACCACATTGCAACGCCATCAGGTTGAGCAAGCTCTCCCGGAGTGTCATGCATTAGCGGTAATGTAACGAGATCATTTTCAACCCCTAAGTGGCCTTCACATAAGGCAGAGAATTTTTTCGCAATTCCTTTGAAAATATCCCAATCAGAGCGAGACTCCCACACCGGATCAATGGCTTTTGAAAGCGGATGAATAAACGGGTGCATATCTGATGTATTCATATCGTCTTTTTCGTACCACGTTGCTGTTGGTAAAACGATGTCTGAATACAAGCAAGTGGTTGACATACGAAAATCAAGTGTAACCCATAAGTCGACCTTGCCTTCTGGCGCGTTGTCGTGCCAAACAACATCTTCAGGTTTTTTATCACCACTTTCACCAAGATCTTTACCTTGCAGGCCATGTTTGGTGCCTAAGAAGTGACGCAGCATGTACTCATGTCCTTTACCCGATGAACCTAGTAAGTTTGAACGCCAAACAAACATATTGTGTGGGAAGTTTTGTGGGTTATCAGGGTCTTCACAGGCAAATTTTAAATCACCTGATTTTAGCTGCTGAACCGCGTAATCTTTAGGTGATAGTCCTGCTTTTTCGGCATCTTTACATAACTGTAATGGGTTCATCCCTAATTGTGGTGCAGATGGTAGCCATCCCATACGCTCTGCACGGGTGTTGTAATCGATGATTGAGGCTGACCATTTTTCTTTATCTGCTAGGGGTGATAGCACTTCGGTCATTTCTAGTTTTTCGTAGCGCCATTGATCTGAATGATTGTAGAAAAATGAAGTACCGTTCATTTGGCGTGGCGGACGTTGCCAGTCTAAACCAAATGCTAATGGTAACCAGCCACATTGTGGACGTAGTTTTTCTTGCCCTACATAGTGAGCCCAGCCGCCACCAGATTGACCCACACAGCCGCACAGCATTAGCATGTTGATAAGGCCACGGTAGTTCATATCCATGTTGTACCAGTGATTTAAGCCAGCGCCCACAATGACCATACTGCGGCCTTTTGTTTTGTCTGCATTGTCGGCAAATTCACGAGCAATTTGGATAACATGGTCGGCATTCACACCGGTGATTTTTTCTTGCCAGCCCGGCGTGTAAGGCACATCATCGTGAAAATCTTTTGCAACGTTAGGATCGTCTAAGCCGTTATCTACACCATAGTGTGCAATCATTAAGTCAAAAACTGTCGCAACAAGCGCTTCACTGCCATCACTGAGGGTAACAGTTTTAACTGGCACTTTACGGACTTGGATTTCATCATGCTCAGTGTGTTGGAAATAACCCAGTTCGTGAGCTTGCGCGCCAAAGTAAGGGAATAACACAGACTCAGTGCTATCAGTATGTTCTTTAAGGCTTAGCGCAAGTTTAAGGTCATCCCCTGTTTTACCGTCGCGCTGTTCAATATTCCACTTGCCTTTTTCGCCCCAGCGGTAACCAATTGCACCTGTAGGTGAAACCAACTGACCGCTTGTTTCATCAAAGCCAATGGTTTTCCATTTTGGATTGTTATCTTGCCCTAAGTTATCGGCTAAGTCGGCAGCGCGTAAGAAAGCGCCTTGCGTATAGCCTTTATCTGATTTATCAAGCTTAACGAGCATTGGCATATCGGTATAACGACGTACATAGTCTGTAAAATACGCGCTTGGCTTGTCGATATGGAATTCTTTTAAGATCACATGGCCAAAAGCCATAGCAAGTGCTGCATCTGTGCCTTGCTTAGGTGCTAGCCACATATCAGACAATTTAGAACACTCTGAATAGTCAGAGGTGATTACGACGGTTTTGGTGCCTTTATAGCGCACTTCGGTAAAGAAGTGAGCATCAGGTGTTCGTGTTTGTGGCACATTGGAACCCCATGCGATGATATAATTTGAGTTATACCAGTCTGCAGATTCAGGAACGTCAGTTTGCTCGCCCCAAATCTGTGGTGATGCAGGTGGTAGGTCACAATACCAATCATAGAAACTTAAACAGTTTCCACCAATCAAAGATAAGTAACGAGAACCCGCAGCGTAGCTAACCATACTCATTGCAGGGATAGGTGAAAATCCCATGATGCGATCTGGCCCATATTTTTTGGCGGTGTAGACATTTGAAGCTGCAATGATCTCATTTACTTCATCCCATTTTGCACGAACAAAGCCACCTAAACCGCGTTTTGACTTGTAGCTTTTCGCTTTTTCAGGATTAGTAACAATTGACTCCCAAGCAAGTACCGGATCTGAGTGTGCTTGCTTTGCTTCACGCCAAAGTTTTAATAACACTTGTCTTACTTTAGGGTATTTTAGGCGGTTAGCGCTGTAGATATACCAAGAGTAACTTGCACCACGAGGACAACCGCGTGGCTCATGATTAGGTAAATCAGGGCGAGTACGTGGATAGTCTGTCTGCTGAGTCTCCCAGGTGACTAATCCGTCTTTAACATATATTTTCCAGCTACATGACCCTGTGCAGTTTACACCATGTGTAGAACGTACAATTTTATCATGTTGCCAACGACGGCGATAACCGTCTTCCCAATCGCGATTTTCATCAGTTGTGACACCGTGACCACCTGCAAAACTCTGCTTGTTAGTCTTGAAAAAGCGCATTTTATTCAAGAAATGGCTCATTTACTTATTCTCCTATCCTGCTCAATTTTAGTGCGCTACCCATAGGCACTTCGACTAGCAGACAGCTACATTGCGAAACTTAATATAGTGCTTCGGCTGTACAGTACATTGATGTAGGTCACTATCTCAATATGATGTAAGTTAATGAAAATAATAAAGATACCCACAAATAGGTAGTGTCATTTTCACGTGTTTATGGTGAAAATAGTGGCCTTGGTATCATTCAAGCGTTATGGTTTTATAAAAGTGAAAGGGTGAGAATTTATTGTGGGTATTCGACTCAAAGAACTAAAAAGTACGTTCAATGGCTCGGTGATGATTTACATCAAGGGCTCCTTAGTCGGGATTATTAGTTTAGCAATATGCACGTTATTCTCGTCGTATTGGATCACTGAGTTAGCTGATTTGGATGCGCGCGCTATTAACTTAAGTGGCTCGTTGCGTATGGAGTCATATCAGCTTGGTATGCTGAGATTAGAACAGCAGCAGGAGCAGTTAGCCGTACAAATCAAATTGTTTGAGGATAAACTTCAAGATCCAATATTTATTAAGCTACAAGATGATCCTCACTTATCGCCCTTGTGGCAGTCACTAGTAACGCATTGGCACCAAAATCTAAAACCCACCTTGCAAACAGGCTCAATTGAAGACAAGGCTCATTTACATCAGCAGGTAATTTTACTGGCAGGGTATGCAGACAAGTTTGTATCAGAGGTGCAAGTTCAGGCCGAGAATAAAATACGATTACTTCGTTCGATACAACTTGCTGCATTGTTTATTACTTTATTAGTGGGAATTTTTACTTTGCATTTGATCAGTCTCAGAGTTGAGAAACCAATGGCTGAACTAACCCATGCGGCCTATGCAATTGGCAAAGGAAACTTTACATACCACGTAAACCTCAAAGGAGATGATGAACTTGCGTTATTAGGAGCAACGCTAAACCACACATGTAATGCAATCGCATCAATGTATGGGCAGTTAGAGCGGCGAGTGAAAGAACAAACCAAAGAGCTTGAGTTGAATAATCAAGCCTTATCTTTTTTGTTCAAAACAGTGCGTATGTTGTTAGAAACACCACAAGAAAAGCTCAACTTTCAACAAACGTTTGATGAGTTAGCAGAGTTGATAGAAGTTGAAGATATTGAGCTTTGCTTGATGACGGCAAGTGGCGATAGACCCTATAGCCAAATCAAGCCAAGCACTGATGAACATCCATTTTGTGCCAACCAAGATTGTGGTCAATGCACAGGAAATGGGGCGTTTATTTTAGTTGACCAACCAACTGTAACGCGCTTTCCATTACTGTATGGAAGTCGCAACTACGGTGTTATTGTTTTACGTGGCTCAGAAAAATTTAGCTCAGATTCTTGGCAAGTACAATTGGTTCAGTCTGTTGCTGATCAGGTCGCACTGTCGTTAAATTTACATGATCAGCAAGATCAGTCTCGAAGAATTGCACTTTTACATGAGCGCACAGTGATTGCTAGAGAGTTACACGACTCACTAGCGCAAGCACTCTCCTATTTGAAAATCCAAGTAACTCGTTTAACCAAAACGCAAGAAAAAGAAAAATATGAACTGCAACAGCCCATTATTGATGAATTAAAAACAGGATTAGATGCGGCATACCGACAGTTGCGGGAGTTGTTAACCACTTTCCGCTTAAAAATGGTGGGAGAAGGACTTGAAGCGGCGCTAGAAAAAACCATAGAGCAACTGGCAGATCAGAGCAATATGCAGTTTCATCTAAACTTTAAGATAAGTGAAGTGCCCTTATCACCGATGGAAGAAATCCATTTATTACAAATAGCCCGAGAAGCAAGCCAAAATTGTGTACATCACAGTCAAGGAAATAATGCTTGGATCAGTCTTACTCTAGGGGCTGATAAGCATGTTGAGTTGTTGGTTAAAGATGATGGTATAGGTCTTAGCAACAGTCGAGATAAGCTTAACCATTATGGTATGGCTATTATGCAAGAAAGAGCAAAGCACTTACACGGCGAGTTATTTGTTGAAGACAGCAAACCCGGTGGCGCTGAAGTGAAATTGGTATTTCGCCCTGTGGGAGGAACTCAGAATTATTGAATATTGATTTGTAATTTTTATATTAATAAAAATATACCTTTACCACCTTTGGGGTAGGTTCAACCACCCCCTCTTTTGTATAGTGTTTTTTTTGCTGACTCTCTAAGCTTAAACCAGTTTAACGCTGAAGTACTTCCACCTAAACTTTCTGAGCATGGTGGCTGTACCGTGGTTTACCACCGGGTTTATAGAGAAATGTATAGGCCTCCCGATTTGGAAAGGCTGTGATGTTGCAAGATAGTTTTAATAGAAAATTTAGTTATTTACGCTTGTCAGTTACTGAAGTATGTAACTTTAAGTGTAATTACTGTTTACCAGATGGCTATCAGTGTGATTCACGCCCTAAAACACTTAATGTTGAGCAGTTGCGAATTTTAGTGGCTGCATTTGCTAAAGCAGGCACTGAAAAAATTCGCCTAACAGGCGGCGAGCCAACATTAAGACGTGACCTACCAGAAATCATCGCTATGTGCCGACAAACATCGGGCATACATACCGTTGCCTTGACCACCAATGGCTATCGTTTACTCGACAAACTTCCTCGTCTTGTAGACAGCGGTTTAACTAACTTAAACCTCAGTGCCGATAGTTTAAACCCGCATACTTTCGCACAAATCACAGGCAGTAATAGCCTTAAAGAGGTGTTAGCGTGTGTTGATAAAGCACTTACGTTGGGTATAAAAAAAGTAAAATTAAATGCTGTTTTGCTCAAGCAATATAATGGCAGGGAATTGCAGCAATTTCTTAACTATATCAAAGATAAAGCCGTTAGTTTTCGATTTATTGAACTGATGCAAACCGGTGATAATCAAGCTTATTTTAGCGAGCAGCATGTACGTGGTGAAACCTTAAAACAGCAGCTATTAACATCGGGTTGGCGTGTATTAGCAAAAGAGCCAAACGCTGGCCCCGCAGAAGAATTTTACCATCCAAATTATGCCGGTACGATTGGACTCATAATGCCTTACAGTAAAGATTTTTGTGCCAGTTGTAATCGGCTCAGAGTATCCGCTGACGGTAAGTTACATTTATGTTTATTTGGCGAAGCCAATGATGATTTGATGCCTTGGATTGCAAACCAAGATATTGAAGGCTTAAAACTGCACTTATCAAGCAGTGTTCTTAGCAAGTGGCAAGGACATCAATTGCACAACGGCAATGCTGGACTGACTAAACAGCTGGCAATGTTAGGGGGCTAAAATGTTATTAGGTATTGTGCTTGCTGGTGGGCAGTCGCGACGTATGGGGACAGATAAAGCAATGCTTACCGTAAAAGGAAAAACACAATTGCAGCGAGCAACTGATTGTTTAGTTGATGCGGGTTGTGAGCAAATAGCAATTAGCCGTAACGAAGTAGGATTTGTTACTGATCAGTTTTTACAGCAAGGGCCTTTGGCGGGGATCCAAGCCTGTTTAGCTGCTTACCAGTGCCACGAAGCTGTTGTGATCCCTGTAGATATGCCTTTAATTGAGTCACGCAGTATTGCAGCTCTTATTCAGTTTGGCAGAACGCAAGGGCACTCGTGTTATTTCGAATCCAGTGCATTACCTTGCTACCTATCTGATTTAGAAGTTGCTATAGCGCAATGTATGCAGCGTTTACAACATGGAAAACGCTCAATAAATGGTTTTTTACAGGCGATAGAAGCTAAGCCATTAAGGTTTAAGCAAAACAACTTAGCTAAATATGAGTTACTTAATTCTAATACACCGCAGCAATGGCAGTTGGCGCAACATTTAATGATAAATAAGGAGCGAGCATGGGACGGGCAACATCACAGTCATTTATCCCGCTAAATATTGTTTTATTAACCGTAAGTAATACGCGCTCAATAGAACAAGACACTGCGGGAAAGTTACTCGTAAAGCTCATTGTTGAAAGCGGGCATCGTATACAAGAGCGAGTGATCAGCAAAGCTAATCTATACCAAGTGCGAGCTCAGGTTGCAAATTGGATAGCGAGCGAGAGTGTACAAGTGGTGTTAATTGCTGGTGGCACAGGCCTGACTCGTGATGACATTACCCCGCGAGCCATTGAAGGACTATTCGATAAACAAATCAATGGTTTTGGTGAGCTGTTTAGGCATGTTTCGTATCAGCAAATAGGCACTTCAACACTACAATCAAATGCGTTGGCAGGGATGGCAAATGGTACTTTAGTGGTTGCCATGCCGGGTAGCCCAAAGGCGTGTGAAACTGCTTGGCAGCATATTTTAGTTGAACAATTAGATAGCCGTCATGGCCCCTGTAATTTTGTTGCACAATTAAAGCAGGTGAGTGCAACGCAATGTGGATCGCGAGGTGAAGGCTAATGCAGTTAACGCATATTGATGAAACAGGCCAAGCTGCAATGGTTGATGTGGCAAATAAAGCAGTCACAATCAGAGAAGCTAAAGCGCAGGCTATTGTAAAAATGCAGGCCAATACCTTGGCACTGATTTGTCAAAACCAACTTAAAAAAGGCGATGTGTTAGCGGTTGCTAGAATTGCAGGCATTCAAGCAGCTAAAAAAACAGCTGATTTAATTCCTCTTTGCCATCCTTTGGCATTAAGCAAAGTGGCGGTTGAGTTTAATGTCGATGAACTCAACTCAACGATTCAAATTAATAGTTATTGTAAGTTAGCGGGACAAACTGGCGTAGAAATGGAGGCGTTAACCGCCGTATCAGTTGCATCATTAACAATGATTGATATGTGTAAAGCGGTTGATCAAGCAATGACGGTTGATTCGTTATGTGTGACATACAAAACGGGTGGCCAGCGAGGAACTTATCAGCGAAGCAACGAGGAGCTAGTAAATGAATAAGGTGTTATTTTTTGCCCAGTTAAGGGAGCGCCTTGGGTGTGACACACTGGTTGTTGATGCAACTGGCTTATCTGTTCAGGCGTTAAAACAGCAACTTGCCCAAAAAAGCCCACAGTGGCACGACTGGCTGCTAGATAAAGATGTACTTGTTGCTGTTAATCAAGAATTGGTAGATGAGCAAACACACATTGAGCTACAGGATGAAATAGCTATGTTCCCACCAGTAACCGGAGGATAATAATGATCCGCGTTCAAGAGCAAGATTTTGATTTAGCTAAAGAATACCAAGCTTTGGTAGCTGATGACAGCACATCTGGAGCGGTGGTGTTGTTTGTAGGGCGCGTACGGGATTTAAATCAAGGCCATAAAGTCCATGATTTATACCTTGAGCATTATCCGGCCATGACAACAAAGTATTTACAGCAGCTTGAAAACCAAGCACTAGAATTATGGCCGATAGAAAAAGTAACCCTTATTCATCGAGTAGGGAAGTTGTCTTTACAAGATCAAATAGTCCTTGTGGCAGTGTCGAGTGGGCATAGAGAAGCAGCATTTGAAGCTGCCGAGTACCTGATGGACTTATTAAAAACCAATGCCCCATTTTGGAAAAAAGAGCTCATTGAAGGAGAGCAAACTCGTTGGGTTGAAGCAAACCATAAAGACACGATCGCAGCAGCACAGTGGGGCTAAAATGCGTAAATTTTTTAAGCATGGATATTTTGTTTTACTGTTAGTCAGTGTACTTGTAATTAAAACAGCAAGGGCCGATAACTCAAGCGCACAATTAACCATAGCCTGCTCGGCAAATTTTAGTGCCACAATGGAGCAGTTAACTGCGTTATTTATTGCAACCTATGATCAGCCCATTGCAATTAAAGTATCAACGGCTTCTTCGGGAACATTGGCGACGCAAATTATGCATGGTGCGCCATTTGATTTATTTTTTTCTGCTGATAAAGCTTACCCCGCACGCCTGAATAAACAAGGAATAGGCATTGAAACAGCCCAATACGCTGCGGGGGTATTAGTTTTGTATGCAAATAAGCAAGATGTAACTCTCGAACAATTAACAAGCAGTGCCAGCAATTTAACACTGACCATTGCAAACCCTAAATATGCGCCTTACGGAAACGCGGCAATTCAGGCGCTTGAGCAACTACAATTTAAACCAAAGCGTCTTATAAGAGGCAACTCGGTGCTACATGCTTTTCAATATGTTGACAGTGGTCATGCTGATTTGGGTTTTGTTGCGAAAAGCGTATTGCGGCCACAGCAGCAAGCTAAAGCGATTGAAATTCCACAAAGCTGGTATGAGCCTATCACGCAAGATGTACTACTGCTCTCAACATCAAGCCATGCTCGTGCTTTTTTTGAGTTTATGCAAAGCAAGCCAGCTCATACTTTAATTCAAAAAATGGGTTATAAATTGCCATGAGTGAAGGCGATTTACAGGCGATTTATTTAACCCTTAAGCTCGCTTCGTTAACAACCTTAAGCTTGCTTGTGATCTGCGTACCGTGTGCGTATTGGTTGGCGCGCAGTCGGCATGGCGTAAAGCCTTTAATCGAAACGCTCGTGACCTTACCGTTAGTCTTGCCGCCAACAGTGATTGGTTATTATTTTTTAGTTCTTTTTTCTCCTAATCAAGGGCTTGGGCTTTGGTTGAATGAAGTGTTAGGTGTGCAATTGGTGTTTAGCTTTTCAGGTATTTTTTTAGCATCAATGATCTATAGCTTACCTTTTGCTTTTAGGCCGTTACAAAGTGCTTTTGAGCAACTACCAATTGATTTATATCAGGCCGGTTCATTACTTGGCTTTTCACCTGCAAAGCAATTTTTTTTAATCTTATTACCCACCATAAAGCCAACAATATTAACAGCAGCAACACTGAGCTTTGCCCACACGATTGGTGAGTTTGGGGTGATATTAATGATTGGCGGCAATATTCCCGGGGAAACACAAGTTGTATCGCTCGCTATTTTTGAACATGTAGAAAGTTTAGATTTACAAGCAGCAGACTCATTAGCCGGGCTAATGCTGATTTTTTCGTTTGTGACGGTTTTTGCTTGTCAGTGCTGGCAACGACAAAGTATTCAAATGAATGAACTAGCTAGTACGGCTTCGCGAGGTCAATGTGACTGACTTAGTGCTCAAAGACACAGTGGCTGATTTTAATATCACCATTGAGCAACCTGTTAAGCAGCACTTTATTTGCTCACTAGAAAGTCAACACATTGCGGTATTGCTGGCTCCAAGCGGTGCTGGCAAAACAAGTTTATTTAATGCCATAGCAGGTTTATCTCAGTGCTTGGGAAATATTAAAGTGGCGGCTGAGCTGCAAGAAGGTTTACCCACCTATCAGCGCCATATTGCTTATGTGACCCAATCTGCTTTGCCATTTAGCGGTATCACTGTGGCTAAACTCATTAAGTTAGTTACTCAGCAGCAAGTGACCCCTTTTGATGTGCAATGGGCTATTGAACCATTAGGATTAAGCGATAAATTAACAACCCCGTGCCAGCAATTAAGCGGTGGTCAAAAACAGCGTGTTGCATTGTTGCTAGCCATGCTAAAAGGAGCATCTTTGTTACTTTTGGATGAGGTGCTTTGTGGCTTAGATCAAACTAGCAAACGTCATTGTATTGCGGTTATTCGTCATTATTTAAAATTAGCTAATGCAGCAGCCTTAGTTGCGTGTCATCAGTTTGAAGACATATTAGCACTAGCAGACTCAACACTTTTACAGTTAAAGCAAGGTGATAATCAAGTTTGGCAAGCTTACCCCGTCGAAAGTGGTTTGCGTCATTATCAGCAAGCCAGCTTACCCTCAGAGCAGCAACAAGCGGTTAAGGCTGTGCGTTCAGCCAGTGAGTTTGTATCTACCTTTAGTGCCACAGTCATTGCGCATCATTATGAGTTAGGGTTAAGTGAGTATCAGGTGGGGCAGCAGCGCTGCTTTACGCGATTAAATGCTCATCATACAGAGCTGCAAACCGTTTCACTTATGCTCAGGGCTAACCGTGTTGGTCTTGCAAAAAATGCCCTTTGCCAAAGTAGTTTTGTGAATCAATTAAAAGTACAGATTGAACACATCAAAGAGGTGAGCTGGCAAGGTGAAAAGGGCACATTAATCTCTGTAAGATTACCAACTCATGCAGGGGCGCATTTGATCAATGTGTGGATCACGCAATTATCTTATATCCAACTGCAGCCTCAATTATCACAAACGTGGTATTTGATTGGTAAAGCAGATGCAATGCATTGCTCAGGGGGATACGAGATTGTTTCTGACTAATCCGCGTCTGACATTTTTACATAGTTTTGCAAAGCGAGATATTTCATCAAAGTGAGGGATGGTGCCAATGCTCAGTTGGTGCTCCCAGTAACATAGCTCAGTATCAACAAGTTCCATAAGCTTTTTGGGACAACCTACGCAGGAGTTATTAGGGCCGCAAAAAAAGGTATCGGGCTCGTATAGAGGCAGCTCATCTTTAACTTGCGCGATGAGCTGGTACATAGCAGTGACACGATCTGGTTTTTTTGCGTTCATTATGCTGCTTAAAAAACTAATTAAGTGCGATATCAAATGGTTGAAAAGCAACAATATCGCCACTTTGCCACTGTGATTGGTTTGCATCAAGAATAAGATAACCCGTGCTTTTGCTAAAGGTGCTTAAAACCCCGGAACCTTGTCCTTTAAGTGGCGTAACGACTGAGCCTGCTTCTGTATGTGATAAGGTCGCTCGCATAAACTCTGTTCTTCCCGTTTTTTTACTAACGGTGCTCGCTAAAGGTAAACGTAAGTTTGGTGTTGCTGTGATTGATTCACCGGCCATTTTTCTAAGCGCAGGTAAGGCGAGTTGATGTAAGGTGACTAAGCTTGAAACTGGGTTACCCGGTAAGCCCATAAAACGCTTTGCAAACATGTGAACGTTTTTCTTTTTAAAATGGCCATAAGCAAAGGGTTTACCAGGTTTAATTGCGACTTTCCAAAATTGCATGCTGCCAAGTTGAGTTAACACCGCTTTGGTGTGATCTGCTTCACCAACTGATACACCACCTGATGAAATAACCACATCAGCACTTTCAATCGCTTGCTCAAAGGCTGCTTTTAGCGCATTTGGGTCATCATTAATAATGCCGAAGTCCAGTACTTCAAACCCTAAGTTATTTAATACACATGCAGAGCTATAGCGATTGCTGTCAAAAATTCCCTCATTAACACGTTGGCAACCAGGCTCAAATATTTCATCGCCAGTAGATAAAATAGCGACCTTTAGTGGTTTGTATACGTTAACACATGCAATGCCCAATGATGCTAACATGCCAATGTCTGCTGCTTTTAGACGATGACCTTTGGTAAAAATTGTCTCGCCTTTTGTGATGTCTTCACCTTGGTAGCGCACATTTTGTGCTTTTTTTGAGGGGCGACTAAAAGTGATAAAATCGCCATCAACAGTATTGTTCACAATTGCTTGCTCTTGCATAACAACAGTATCAAAGCCTTCAGGAATAGGGGCACCTGTCATGATGCGAATGCAACTACCTTGTTGCCATTGCCCGTTATACGCATTACCGGCAAAGGCTGTGCCTATTAGCTTTAATTTAGAATAAACACTGAGATCGTTAAAATTAAATGCGTAGCCGTCCATCGCTGAGTTGTTATAACTAGGTACATTGATATCAGCAATAATGGGCTCGGCAATAATTCGTTGATGCGCGAGTTTTAACGGCACCGTTTCGCTTTCGACACAGGGGGTATTGTCATCAATAAGTGCTTGGCGAGCCTCTTCAAAAGGTAAGAATAAAGCTGACTGCGACATTATTATGATCCTTTTTGTTGATTGATCATCCACACTGCTGCTTCAACACGCGAGCGCAAATCTAATTTTTTTAGTAGATGTTTTACATGCACTTTTACAGTGCCATCTGAAATATCGAGTTCTCGTGCAATGAGTTTATTTGATAACCCTTTGGCAATGAGTTTTAAAATTTCAAACTCACGGCTAGTTAGCGTATTAATAAGATTCGCTTTTTGTGATACATCAGGTTTGCGAATGGCTTGAGCGAGTATGTCGGTGAGTTTTTCACTTAGCACCATTTTACCAACCGCAGCTTGTTTCATTTTTTCAAGAATTTCTTCAGGATCCATATCTTTTAATAGGTAACCATCTGCACCGTAGCTAATTGCGGTTAATACATCCTCATCGTTATCTGATACGGTAAGCATAATTATTCTCGCAGTAACATCCTGCAGGCGCATGGCTTTGAGTGTTTCAAGGCCATCCATTCCTTGCATATTAAGATCAAGAATAATTAGGTCAGGATCGTGTTCTACTGCTAAGGCAAGCCCTTCTTTGCCATTGGAGGCTTCTGCGATGATCGTAAGTTCATCTTCAAGTTCAATGAGTTGCCTTAACCCTTTGCGTAATAAAGGGTGGTCGTCAATTAATAAAACGGTAGATTCTGAAACACTCATAGCTTGACTCAATTTTTCACTTAGCTTAGAAACGGTTGCAATTATCTTAGCGTGGAACAAGTTAGGGTTCATCTAAAACAATAAAGCTACTCCCAAAAACCTATCAGCCTTATTAATTATTTATTTAAAAACAGGTTGTTAGGATTTTTTATACCCATTTATAGGTAGTGACTAGTAGTGCTTGTTTTAATTCTGTTACCCATCTATGTGAATTGTACTGTCTTGATATTATGACCATAGTGGCCGTATCTAATAAATAAGGAGCGGCAAATGGCTGATCTAAAAAGGTGGGAGCCCGAAAATGAAGGGTTTTGGGAATCCCAAGGCAAAAAAATAGCGCAAAGAAACCTGTGGATTTCGATACCAAGTTTGCTTTGTGGTTTCGCAGTTTGGTTATATTGGGGCATTTTAACAGTACAGATGATGAATGCCGGATTCGCATTCACGGCGGATGAGTTATTTACGCTCACGGCGATTGCCGGGTTGTCTGGTGCAACACTACGGATCCCGAGTAGTTTCTTTATTCGCTTTTGCGGTGGTCGAAATACTATTTTCTTTACGACTGCACTGTTGATGATACCTGCATTTTTTACAGGGTTAGCATTGCAAGACCCTACAACCCCTTTATGGCAGTATCAATTGCTAGCCTTACTCTCTGGTTTTGGTGGCGGTAACTTTGCCTCTTCAATGTCAAATATCAGTTTCTTTTTCCCTAAAAAACAACAGGGTTTGGCGCTTGGCCTTAATGCAGGTTTAGGAAACTTTGGTGTCACGACAATGCAAATCCTCATCCCGTTATTTATGACTTATGGAGTATTTGGTGCATTAGGTGGCGACCCAATAACCTTGGTTAGTCCATCGGGTAGCTTAATTGGTAAAATCCCTGCTGGTTCAGATACATGGATACAAAATGGTGGCTATTTATGGTTATTGATTTTGCTTCCTTTATTTTTTGCTTCATGGTTTGGAATGAATAACATTCGAACTCCAGAGGTATCGCCTAATCTAGGTAGCCCGATAAGCGCTTTTGCTATGATTTCGGTGATGCTGTTAATTGGCTTAGCAACCGCGGCGGCAGGGCTTTGGTTAATGCTGCCCGAATCAGCCAATGGTTCAGGTTTAGGCGTACCTAAAGAGTTGGTTTTGGTGTTAGTGGTGACTGTGACTGTGTTTGCGTTGAAAATGTTGCCAGGAGCAATCGGTGAGAGCTTATCAAAGCAGTACCAAATATTTAAAAATAAACACACATGGGTGATGAGTATTATTTACACCATGACTTTTGGTTCATTCATTGGTTTTGCTGCGGCATTCCCGCTTGCTATTAAAGTGATTTTTGGTTTTCAGCATATTGAAGTGGCTGGTGTTATGACCCACGACACAGTAAATCCTAATGGCCCAAGTGCATTAATGTTTGCGTGGATGGCGCCATTTATTGGTGCGTTAATTCGCCCAGTTGGCGGTTGGATTGCCGATAAACTGGGTGGTGCGCTGGTAACACAAGTGTGCTCAGTCGTGATGGTGATTTCATCGCTAGGCGCTGCTTATTACATGAAAGCTGCTTATCAATCAGCGACGCCAGAAGAGTACTTTGTGCCATTCTTTGTTTTGTTTTTAGTGTTGTTTGCTGCAACAGGTATTGGTAATGGTTCAACTTTCCGTACCATTGCAATGGTATTTCCAAAAGAGCAAGCCGGGCCTGTTTTAGGGTGGACATCTGCAGTGGCTGCATATGGTTCATTCTATATCCCAATGGTATTAGGTCAGCAAATTAAAGCAACGACACCAGAGGTGGCACTGATTGGCTTTGCTGCATTTTATGGTGTGTGTGTAATTATTAACTATTGGTTTTATTTAAGAAAAAATGGGGAGTTCTATAACCCTTAATTCTCTCCACTTCTAGAGCCATTAGTCTTTTGGTTCTTTTTCTTACCTAAAAGTCAGAGGAATACAATGAGTAAGTTTCAAGAGTTACTATCAATGGCTCGCTATCAGCCAGAACAAGTTAAATTATTAATGCTATTTACCAAGGCAAATGTTGAAAACTCACATAATGATGTAAATAAAGGGGTAATTGAGCCGGTGATGTGCGTTGATAAATTGCCAGATGAATTACTTGATTATGAAACCCTGTGCCGTGAAGCCGATGCCATTAATAAAGACTGGGATTTAGTGTTTATTACCAGTATTGCGGCGAGCGTGGAAGCAAGTTTGATTGACAAAAGTATGAAATCAATGGTGAGCGATGTGCAGACGGGGCAAAATACAGCCATGTATGTTGTACTCGACAGAGAAGATAATTTAGTTGAATTAGTGGGTGCTTAGTTTTTACTGAATAAGTACATCATTAATAACAAAGTAATGAACCAAAACCCGCTAACTATCTTCCAAAAAACCAAGCTACTGGCCTCTTTAGGTTCAGGGCTTGGTTTTAAAAAAATTGGGTTAGGGGTGGTGAGATCATTAAGCAAACCCTCAACAGTTTCATAGCGCTCGGTTAAATCAAAACTGACGCCTTTTTGTAGTGCTTTATCAAACCAAACTGGGATTATAGGGTTGTGAGTTGAGGCACTTTGATAACGTAACTTGTCGTAGTCACTCATGCTTGTGCATTGCTCTACACGCTCGCTATAGGGGAGGTGTTTGGTGAACAATTCGTAGCAAATGGTGGCGAGGCTGTAAATATCGCCTTGTACGGCGCTATTTTTACCAACAAGGTAGTTTGGATCTGAATAACTTGCTGTTCCAAGTGCGCCAAGGTGTTCTATTGGGCGGTAGAGTTCTGCGACACCAGCAACAAAAACCGAACCAAAATCAACAAGTTTCACCTCATCATTGGCCAGTATCATAATATTACCCGGTTTTAGATCTTGATGAATAGCATCATTGCTATGAAAGGCTTCAAGCGCTTGTGCAACTTGTTTTACAATGGCAATGGCTCGCTTGGGCTTGAGTGGGTAATTGTTTTCCAGCCAAGTATCTAAGCTTTCACCATTTAACCACTCCATCAGGTAATAGAGGGCGCTACGAGGACGTGTGTGCTGAATAATTTTTACAACATGGGGTGAGTCAATACGACTGCCAATCCACTGCTCTTTAATGAATCTGTCGATGTAGTGATTATCATCTTCAAAATTAGCCGACGGTGTTTTCATGGCAAAGCGTTCACCGGTCTCACAGTCTTCAACTAAATAAAGTTGACTGCGGGGGGAAGAAAAGAGCTCTTCTATTATTTTATAGCCATCTAGTTTCATGCCGGCATTAAGCTCAGGCGGAAAAGGTAATTTGGTTAGCTCTTCGGTAAAGTCACTTTCATCTTGATGGGGTAGCTCATTAATTTTTACCACTACACAACTAATGTTATCGTCACTACCTTGCTCTAATGCCAATTCAGTTAAACGCTCTGACATTGATGCTGTACTACTTTGATGCATTAATGTTTGGATCAGTTGCTGCGTCGATAGAAAATCGTGGATGCCATCACTGCTTAGTAGGTAGATGTCACCTTGTTGTAACTCGACGCTGCAGTAGTCAATGTG
The DNA here is from genome assembly GCF_016464105.1 of Pseudoalteromonas sp. bablab_jr010. Classification (NCBI taxonomy): domain Bacteria; kingdom Pseudomonadati; phylum Pseudomonadota; class Gammaproteobacteria; order Alteromonadales; family Pseudoalteromonadaceae; genus Pseudoalteromonas; species Pseudoalteromonas sp. bablab_jr010. The sequence continues at coordinate 42,726 of NZ_JACDWV010000162.1, forward strand.
TAGGTTGTTATCCATTCCCATGGCACGTGATAAAAATGATTTTCCTTGCCCTAAATGAGTTGTGTGATCTGTGGTAAGTTGCTCGAATATTGCATCTCTTAAGCGATACACTCGGCTGTCGCCAACGTGAAATATATGCCCATGAATTCCTTTAATAACCAAGCTACTAAAGGTTGATAAATAGCCCTTGTTATCATGCACAAACTCATGACTTTTTCTAAAAAGGCGTAAGTTTATTGCCGATAAAACCTGCTCCCCGCTGCGACTGACCGACCAAGTATCAGGGGTTTTAAAATATTCACTTAAAAAGCGTTTGACTGCGGTTTCGCTTGCTTCTTTACCAGCCTCAGCTGAACTCACTCCATCTGCAACACAAAAGGCGCACCCTTTTACATACCTAAGGTATTCATCTTTAGGAACTAAAAAGCCTGCATAGTCTTCATTTATTTCTTTAATGCCACTTGAGGACTTAAATCCAGTATCGATGTGTGTACTTAACATGGCGAGTTATCATTGCTCAGAAGTTACGTAAATAGTGCAAGAAAAGCTGCCCATTGTTCAATATTGAAATAACCATTTTTGCTTAAATTAAGATTTATGTTATTTGTTCTGGGTATAAAAATACCCAATAAGTGGTAGTTGAGGATTTCAGTTAAGTTGTTGATTTTGTTTATTTTTGTTTTATTTGTTGTTGCTCTTATTTTGGTAAAACATAAAAACCGATGCATTGTAGGTAGAAGGGCATACATTACAGCCGCTTTAGGTAAAATTAGGTTTTAACGCACAGTGCGAAACGTCGTTTTGCAACCAGCTAAGGGGGGAGGGATGCAAGAGTTGGAAAGAAATCGGGCTTTAGTGCTAGCGACTCTAGCATTTGCAGCCAACTTTTCAGTTTGGACTCTGTATGCAGCAATCGTTCTGCCGATAGCATCAATGTGGCATTTAAGTGTGACTGAAATTGGTGTACTGCTGGCAGCACCTATGTTGACGGGCGCCATTTTACGTATCCCTGTTGGCTTATTGGTTGACTGCATGTCTGCAAAGCTATTGTTTGTTTTGCAAATGTTACTTTGCATACCTGCTTTGTTACTGCTCTATGTTGCTTCAAATTACAATTATTTATTAATGATTGGTCTGTGGATTGGCATTAGTGGTTGTTCATTTACTATCGGCATTCGTTATGTCTGTGACTTCTTTCCTCGAAAACAGCAAGGTACTGCGATGGGAGTGTTCGGTGTTGGTAATTCTGGTGCTGCAATTACACTCGTATTTGCTCCTTGGTTGATCGAAAACTATGGCTGGCAGTGGGTTGGTCCTGCGTATGCATTAGGGTTGGCTATTATTGCTGTCATGTTTTGGCTATTAGCGCCCAGGCAGCCTGTACTCTCTGAACAGATTTATCAACCGCCGCAACGTTGGCAGCAATTACTAAAAAATCATCATATATGGCGTTTGGGGTTGTACTATTACTTTGTTTTTGGCTCTTTTTTAGCGCTGCTATTGTGGTTACCTTATTATTATATGCAGGCGTATCAACTCTCTTTAACCCAAGCGATGGCCTTTACTTTGTTTTTTGTCGCCACTTCATCGGTGATCAGAGCATTAGGAGGATGGTTTGCTGATAAATACGGTGGGCGTAGTGTTAACTGGAGTGTTTTTTGGGTCTGCTTAGTTTGCTTATTCTTTTTAAGTTACCCCCCAACCACTATGACAATTCACGGTGTTGAGCAAGATGTGGATTTAACTATTTCAGTTAATGTTTGGGTGTTTACGGCACTGCTTTTTATTATCGGTCTTGCGCAGGGTTTCGGCCGAGCGAGTGTGTTCAAGATGATCCATGAACATTACCCGCAACAAATGGGCGCAGTGGGCGGGATTGTGGCAGCTGTTGGTGCGTTAGGAGGCTTTACTTTACCCATACTCTTTAGTTATGCCGTTGATTTTGTAGGCTTCTATAGTGCCAGCTTCATGATGCTTTATGGTGTATTAGCGGCTTGTATGATGGTGATGTACTTCGCATTGAAAGCGCAACGATACCAACGTAGGTTAAAAGAGGCATCAAGTTATAATTTTTTAGAAGATGATGATCTATGAAACAAGCAACTTCGGATGAAAAAGTAAAACCAATGCCGGTGTTATTGAGACTTGCATTTCGACCTTTATTTTTATTAGGTGGTGCGTTTAGCTGTGTGGCGTTGGTATTATGGGAGCTTGCATTGAGCGGCCAATACTCATTTACTCCTTACGGAAATATCTTATTTTGGCACAGCCACGAAATGATTTTTGGTTTTGTCTCTGCGATTGTTGTTGGTTTTTTATTAACCGCGGTGCAAAACTGGACATCTATCCCCAGTATCAAAGGTAAAAAGTTAGCTGTTTTAGTAGGAGTATGGCTGCTAGCAAGAGTGTTAATGCTTATGAGTTTTACACCGCAATGGTTAATGCTCGCTATTGATGTATTGTTTTTACCTTTAGCCGGGTACTGGCTCGCAAAACCAATAATTGCTGTTGGACAAACCCGTAATTTGTTTTTTGTTCCAATTATTGTATTACTCAGCGCCGCTAATTTATTTATGCATTTGGGTGTGATTTTAAAAATACCTGCTCTTTACTCTCATGGGTTTATGTCGGCAATATGGTTAATTACATTGCTCATGAGCTTGCTAGGCGGGCGTGTGATCCCATTTTTTACAGCCAACGCCACAAAGACGCCTAAGCCAGAGCCTTTAGTTTGGCTTGAAATAATGAGCTTAGGGAGCACCTTGTTTATTTGTGTGTTGTTTTTTGTTGGCGCAATTTATTATATTCCAGCAACTTTCATAGGTATTTTAATGGTATTTTGTGCCGTTGCTCACGTGATACGTGCGTGGCGTTGGCATTTTAGCTTAACATTAAATACGCCACTCTTATGGAGTTTGCATGTTGCTTACTGGTTCATTCCAGTTGGGGTTTTTCTAATTGGCCTATCCTACTTATCTAATTTAGTGACTGTGTCTACGGCATTTCATGCTTTAACGGTGGGCGCAATGGGAAACATGATCCTCAGTATGATGGCTCGTGTCAGCCTTGGGCATACAGGGCGACAACTCATCGTTCGCCATTCAATTATTATTGCATTTGCATTAATTTTGATAGCGGCCATAGTAAGGGTGTTTGGTGCCTTGCTGATTAACGACTTTAGCCATTATTTTATTTTTGCATCAGTCATTGCTTGGTGCTTAGCCTATGGTGTATTTGTATTAGTCTATTTTCCTATTTTGACTAAACCTAGAGCAGATGGTCGCCCAGGTTAATCGCTGTATCACACGTGTTTTTTATGTTCTGGGCTGGCATATTTTGCAATGTGTGTGTTTTGCTATTTTAAATGTAATAAAAGTGAGTGTTTGTGCATCGTATAGCGTTAATGCTACTTGGTCTGGGTTTAAACCTAGCAGGCTTTTTATTGCTTCTGTTGCTTGTAATGTGCCGATTGTCCCAACAACCGGTGAAAGAACACCTGCTTCCATGCAACTTAGGTTAGGTTCTGTAAATAAACGCGCAACGCACTCATAACAAGGGTCATTGTTACGCATTGGAAAGTGTATTATTTGCCCTTCCATGCGAATAGCCGAGCCTGAAATTAATGGTGTTTGATGTTGCCAGCATAGTTTGTTTATTAATAAGCGAGTGGTTAAATTATCACTGCAATCAATTACGACATCGGCATTTTCTATACAGTGCTCGTGTTGCTTCTTAAAGTGTGTAGCATGAATATCAATCTGATTTTGCGTATTGATTAAAGCCAATGCTTTTTTTGCTGACTCGACTTTGTTTATGCCAACCGAATGTTCTGGGTGGAGTATCTGCCTTTGCAGGTTCGTTACATCAACCGTATCGCCATCAAAAACCGTTATTTTCCCAATTCCCGATGCTGCTAGATAAGGCAAAGCAGCACATCCAAGTCCGCCTGCACCAATCACAAGAACATGACTGCTCATAAGCTTTTCTTGCCCTTCTTCTTGCACATGCGGTAATAAAATGTGGCGGCAGTAACGCATCGTGTTGGTTTGATCTAGCTGCATAGTTTTACCCGTCTTGTTTTTAGATATTCGGTTAAGGTGATCTGAGTAATCTAGCCTACACCAACGGGAGAGTCGATGTTATACCTCTTTGTGGGTGAGTGTTGGGTTTTGTTGGTAACGCAATGATTTTATTGATTTAAGTCAAGTTTTAAAAGGCGGCCTGCTCGTAGGCTACTAGCAATTATATAGATAGCAGGTAGTGATATGAAAACACAAATCGCAATTATAGCAGCTGTGGTTACCTTAAGTGTGTCGTGGCAAGTTCATGCGGATACAGTCGATAATTTACAAAACATGCTAGCAAATGGTGAAACGCACGGGATGTTTCGTTACCGCTTTGAAAATGTTGATCAACAAGGTGTCGCTGAGCAGGCAAATGCATCGACCTTGTTAACACGTTTAAATTATACATCGGCTACGCTCAAAGGTGTGCAAGCGCTAATAGAGTTTGACAATGTATCTGTTATTGGTAGTGAAAATTATAACAGTACAATAAATGGCTATGTTGATCATGCTGTTGTGGCTGATCCTAAAGGGACTGAGCTGAATCAAGCTAGCTTAAAATATAGCAATGATCAGTTGGAGTTTATTGCGGGTCGACAACGTATTAATTTAGATGATCAGCGTTTTGTTGGTGGTGTTGCATGGCGTCAGAATGAACAAACATTTGATGGCTATCGGATTGTTTATAAACCTAACTCAGCATTCAAGCTTGATTATAGCTACGTATATAATGTTAATCGTATTTTTGGTGAAGATAGCCCTTCGGGAGATTTGCATGGCAAATTACACTTTGCCAATGCTGCTTATCAGTTTAATAAACAATTAACTTTAACAGGCTTTGCGTATCTGTTTGATTTTGACTCAGCTTCAGCATTATCAAGCCAAACACTTGGCTTACGTGCAAAGGGAGCGATTACTGACTCATTAACATATACCTTAAGCTATGCGCGTCAAAGTGATTATGCCGACAATGCTGCGTCCTATGATGCAGACTACTTGCTTGTTGAGCTACAAGGTCGCTTAGCGTCTGTTAATTGGACGGTGGGCTATGAAGTGTTAGGTGCAGACAATGGTGTTAGCTTTAGCACGCCATTAGCAACAGCTCATAAATTCCAAGGTTTTGCAGATAAGTTTTTAGCAACACCGACAGAAGGCATTGAAGATTTATACCTAGGTGTAAGCGCAAAAATATCGGGTGTAAAACTTGCTGCGACCTATCATAGTTATCAAAGTAATGAGCAAAGCATTGATTATGGTGATGAAATTAACCTATCAGCTGCTTATGCTTTTGCAAAGCATGCCAATGTCTTACTAAAGTATGCAAATTATCAAGCTGATGATTATGCCACTGATACTGACAAAGTGTGGTTAATGCTGACATATAAGTATTAACCTGAAATTTGAACTTCCGCGATCAGAGCCTCTTTGGGGGCTTTTTCTTTTTTACCTACCAAAGAAATCATAATCTCAGAACTATTACTTTTAATCTTGCTTTTTTCCGACAGGATATTTGTTTATCTCTTTGTGAGTAGTGTTGCTTAGTAGGCTTGTGCTTACACGTAATATGACGTTTACCAAAGTAGGTAAGTCAAAATTGTGCCTTTCCAGCAGCTTGTTATTGCTTGATATACATCAATATTTTTCAGCTATAGGCTATCCAAAATAAGGCTAAATGAAGTTATTGGAGAGTACTATGGCAGGTAAAAAGTTTACGATTTTTTCCTTTACTGGAAAAATGAAAGTGCTGCACCTTAGTTGGATGGCATTTTTTATTACGTTTATGGTGTGGTTTAATTTTGCCCCACTATTACAGGCAGTCAAAACCTCACTTGGATTAACCACAGAACAAGTGCGGACCTTACTGATATTAAACGTTGCTTTAACGATCCCCGCTCGGGTCATTATTGGCATGCTAACAGATAAGTATGGCCCTCGGCTTGTTTATTCGAGCCTATTAGTTGTGTGTTCTATTCCGTGTTTTATGTTTGCCTTTGCTGATAGCTTTTTACAAGCTGCTATTGCTCGATTTCTACTTGGGTTTATAGGTGCAGGTTTTGTGATTGGCATCCGCATGGTTTCTGAATGGTTTCCACATCATGAGCTAGGTACCGCAGAAGGTATATATGGGGGCTGGGGTAACTTCGGCTCAGCAGCTGCTGCATTTACTTTACCGACCATTGCATTGTTAGTCGGGGGCGATGATGGCTGGCGTTATGCAATAGGTATTACCGGGTTATTGAGCTTGGTTTTTGGTTTTATTTATTATGCCAATGTGACCAATACACCAAAAGGGTCTACTTACTTTAGACCAAAGAACTTGGGGGCTATGGAAGTAACCTCTAAAGGTGATTTTTTCTTACTTTTAATCATGAAAATTCCAATGTATGCCGCGCTTGCATTATTAACATGGAAATTGTCACCTAATGGTGTCGGCATGCTTGAAGCAAATGTGGTTAATATCACTTATGGTGCTCTAGTGTTACTTTATTTATTTGAAGTTAAAAAGGTCTGGAGTGTAAATAAGGGGGTATTTGAGCAAGAAGTGCCTGAGCTGCATCGTTATAGTTTTAAGCAGGTTGCAGTGTTAGATATTTTATATTTTACTAACTTTGGTTCAGAGCTTGCGGTTGTGTCTATGTTGCCATTATTTTTTGCAGATACATTCTCGCTCGATCCTGTGATGGCAGGTATGGTTGCTGGCGCTTACGCATTTATGAATTTAATGTCGCGCCCAGCTGGAGGCTGGATCTCTGATAAATTTGGTCGTAAAACAACGTTACTAATTTTAACGGCAGGCCTAGCAGCCGGTTACTTTTTAATGGGAATGGTCGATGCACAGTGGCCGCTGTGGTTAGCTGTAGTAACAGCTATGGCATGTTCTTTCTTTGTGCAATCTGGCGAAGGTGCCGTATTTGCAGTTGTACCATTAATTAAACGCCGTTTAACCGGCCAGATTGCGGGAATGACTGGTGCTTACGGTAATGTCGGGGCTGTGACGTTTTTAACAGTGTTATCGTTCGTTGATTATGCAACCTTCTTTTATGTTATTGCTGGAACCGCGATGATTGGTTTTGTTACCTTATTCTTTATGGATGAGCCAAGAGGGCAAATTGCAGAAGTGCGTGAAGATGGTACGGTTGAGCTAATTGACGTATCAAATAAGGGGTAATTAAACCCTATAACAATAAACCAGCACATTGTTGCTGGTTTATTGTCTTTAGTGGCCCAAGCAATAAACTTAAGGCTTTGCGTTACGGGTTACTATTTTGATTTTGGCCTAAAGACTTGAATAACGTCTTCGTTACAGGTGATATAGGGACCTTCAAGTAAATCGATACAATAAGGAACTGCGGGGAAAACAGCATCTAAACATTGGCGAATTGCTTTTGGTTTGCCAGGTAAATTGATAATGAGTGAATTTCCCCGTATCCCAGCTGTTTGCCTGGATAAAATAGCGGTAGGTACATATTTTAAACTTTCTTGACGCATTAACTCACCAAATCCGGGCATCATTTTATCACAAACAGCCTCTGTCGCTTCTGGCGTTACATCTCGCTTAGCAGGTCCTGTTCCGCCTGTGGTAATGATCAGTGCACAATTTTGCTGGTCGGCAAGTTCACATAGTACACGCTCTATGAGCGGCTGTTCATCTTCAACAAGTTTATACACTGCTTGCCAAGGGGAGTTTATGTAATCGTTTAAAGTATCTTTAATAGCGGGGCCTGATAAATCATCATACTGACCTCTGCTGGCACGATCGCTCACAGTTAAAATACCTATTTTGGCTATCATTGCTTTCCCTTATTTATTTTGATGTGTGTTGAGTCTAGCAAAGCTGTTCGTTGAGTTAACTCTTCCTTAGTGGGTAGATGTTAACAGTTGAGCACTTTAATAATACAACTCTACAAAGCCATCATTGAATAGGGGAATTTAGTAGCATGTTTTAATTAGGCACACGACTTCTTGATTTATTGTTTAAATAAAACATTATTTTCTAAATGTATGTGTTCTTTAAGATCTAGATATAGCTCTTTAATTTGCAAATACAATAATTGCCAATCATTATCTGCTTCTATAGGTGGAGTAAAATTATTGGTAAGTTCGACGAGTGTGTCTAAGGCTTGTGCATGAGTTTGATGTTCAGCTTCCATCACAGAAATAGGCCCTGAGGGATAAAACCCTTTCATAATCATAGGGAATAAAATAGCTTCCTCTTTCATCATATGTTCTTCAAGTTCATAACGCATCTGTGATAGATGAGACTCTAAATGTTGTGGAAAAAGTTCTTTAAAAGAGCTTTTTTCTTGAACTACTTTACACATGTGGAGTAATTGGCGGAATTGTATTCTGTGCTTTTCATGAAAGTTATCAATGATATGCGCAACCAATTTTATTGGCGATTGAGTTTGCCAATTAAAGTGAGATTTATTTTCTGCTTGCTCTAAATTTGTGAGTTTAAAAAGAAAAGCTGCTTTATCTATTTTGGCATTGGCCAGTGCTACTTTGAGTTGCTGTTTGCCATTTAAGAAAAAATCTAGATTGTAATCATTGAAAAGATCGGTAGCACCAGGGACTGTGCAGGCAATATCGCTTAGAGTTTGAGTTTGAACAGACATTTCAATCCTTTGTAAAAGTAGTGAGTAGTCCTTTTAATCTAGAGTATGTTTTATACTAAATATATTCCTCCTAATAGATAGAGTTAGACTAACCTTTTATGAGTAATTTAAGACTTAAAAGTGCGCTGATAATTATTTTTAAGTTGAGCTTATTTTAATTTTGTCTGGCTCACAATTTCGCAGATGGATTTTTAAATAGCAAGCTTTGAAGGGGGCGGGAAAATTTGGAGATAAAATAAAGCCCTATGTAAATAGGGCTTTGCTGGAAGTTTGACTACTAATCTTACTCAATATTCTGGATCTGTTCGCGCATTTGCTCGATTAACACTTTTAGTTCTACCGCAGCGTTTGTGATGTCACTGTTGATAGACTTTGACGCTAATGTGTTTGCTTCACGGTTAAACTCTTGCATCATAAAGTCTAGGCGTCGGCCACATGCGCCGCCTTTAGTTAAGATTTTTTTGGTTTCTTTAACATGCGACTTTAAGCGGTCAAGTTCTTCAGCAACATCTTGCTTTTGTGCAAGGTAAATAAGCTCTTGCTCAAGACGAGACTCATCGATGTCTGTTTTTAGTTCTTCTAGCTTTTGGTTTAGCTTTTCACGTTGCCATTTAGCGATTTCAGGTAAGTGACCTTCAACAATGGCTACTTGCTCTAAAATAGCATCAAGGCGAGTTGCGATCATTTCTTGTAAGTTTGCGCCTTCATCGCCGCGAGCTTGTTTAAAATCTTCAATCACTTCATCGAAGCCTGCAATTAGCGCAGTGTTTACGCTATCCATGTCGAGCTCTTCGGCTTCCATAACGCCAGGCCAACGTAAAATATCAACTGGGTTGATGTCACCATTGCTTTGGTTTTGCACCCATTGTGCGCTTTTAATTAATTGCTCAGCGAGTGATTCGTTAATCGTTAACTCACCAACATGCGCTGGATTTGCAGCAAACTTTAAGAAAACTTCAACCTTACCGCGTTGTAAATGTTTACGTAAACGCTCACGAATAACCGGTTCCATGCCACGAAATTGCTCAGGTGCGCGGATAAAAGTTTCAAGGTAACGTTGGTTTACTGAACGAATTTCCCAAGTGCCAGTGCCCCATTCGCCTTTAATTTCGCGGCGCGCATAAGCTGTCATGCTGTGGATCATGGATGATTTCCTAGTGTTATTAAATTTACAAAGTTGACTGATTATACCGAATCAGCTTTTAACCTCTAGCGTAAATTTTCTGAAATGTGCTTTTCTGATGCAGTTAATTATGTAAATGAACATGGCATCTAGCACCACATCGACTTATAATGTGGCAAATTCAGAATTAAGGGGATCGTTAATGCGTCCAAGCGAAAGAACACCTAACCAAATTAGACCGGTTACATTCACACGTAATTACACTATGCATGCTGAAGGTTCAGTATTAGTAGAGTTTGGAAATACTAAAGTTTTGTGTACAGCAACTGTTGAAGCTGGTGTACCACGCTTTATGAAAGGCCAAGGTAAAGGTTGGGTTACGGCTGAATACGGTATGTTACCTCGTTCAACACATACTCGTAATGGTCGTGAAGCATCGCGCGGTAAGCAAGGCGGTCGTACTATGGAAATTCAACGCTTAATCGCACGTGCGCTTCGTGCCGCGGTTGATTTAAAGGCGTTAGGTGAAAATACCATTACTATCGATTGTGATGTTATTCAAGCTGATGGCGGTACACGTACAGCATCAATCAGTGGTGCATGTGTTGCATTAGTTGATGCGCTTACTTACATGCGTAGTAAAGGTATGATCAATTCAAACCCACTTAAGCATATGATTGCGGCAATTTCAGTTGGTGTATATAAAGGTCAACCAATTAGTGACCTTGAGTACCTAGAAGATTCTGAAGCCGAAACAGATATGAACGTGATCTTGACCGAAACTGGCAAAATCATCGAAATTCAAGGTACAGCTGAAGGCGAACCTTTCTCATTCGACGAACTTGATGAGCTACTTACATTAGCTAAGCACTCAATTCGTGAAATTATCGACGTTCAAAAGCAAGCATTAGCTTAATAAAGAAGTAGGTTTATTAGTTATGAAAGATTATCAAAAAGAGTTTATTGAATTCGCACTTGAAAAGCAGGTGCTTAAATTTGGTGAGTTTACTTTAAAGTCTGGCCGCACTAGCCCTTATTTCTTCAACGCTGGTTTATTCAATACCGGTCGTGACCTTGCACGCTTGGGTCGCTTTTACGCTGCAGCACTTGAAGATGCGGGCATTGATTACGATGTATTATTCGGCCCTGCTTATAAAGGTATTCCAATCGCAACAACGACAGCGGTAGCTTTAGCTGATCATCACGACAAAGATGTACCTTATTGTTTTAACCGTAAAGAGAAAAAAGCACACGGTGAAGGTGGTACATTAGTAGGTTCTGAACTTAAAGGTAAGATCATGTTAGTTGATGACGTGATCACTGCAGGTACAGCTATTCGTGAGTCTATGGAGATCATTGCAGATAATGGTGCAGATTTAAGTGGTGTTTTAATTGCACTTGACCGCCAAGAGAAAGGTAAAGCTGAGTTATCTGCTATTCAAGAAGTCGAGCGTGACTTTGGCACTAAAGTTATCTCTATTGTAAAACTAGCTGACTTAATTAGTTACCTAGAAGCCAAAGGCACAATGGATGAGCATTTAGCTGCAGTAAAAGCATACCGTGATCAATACGGCATTGCTTAACACCTAAAAACGCGAACTATTTAAAGGCCCAGCTATATTGCTGGGCCTTTTTGTTTTTAGAGTATTGTACTTTTATGGCCTTAAATACGGTTAAAAAGTTACTGAAGCGTTAATAAAGTTTCTCTTTTGTGGTGTTTAGACTAAAAAGGATACAAAGGGCAGTTTTTTTTAAGTTTTCTCAAAAAAGTGCTTGCGTTAATTCGCCGCATCCCTATAATGCGCATCCACCGACACGGCGGACTGCTTACAAAAAAGCAAAACGACGAGTTGGTTGAGTCAAGTAAGACTGAGTTTTGAAAAAATAAACTTTTCTCAAAATTAAGTGTTGACAAAAATAACGGCTTGCGTA
>NZ_JACDWV010000163.1:0-709 GCF_016464105.1 Pseudoalteromonas sp. bablab_jr010
GAATGGGTTTGAATATTTTTGGATTATGGCCTCAATCTATGTGACGCTCTTTGGTTTGGGTTATTTCACTTTAAAACATCGAGCCATATTAGCGCACCGAGATAATTTTTACTTTAATCGCCATACCGGCCTTGTAAAAACCCCGCATACTTTGTTTAGAAAACCGTTTTATTTACCTTACGAAGACATTGTTTGCTATGGCGCAAATCAGCGGAATGTCGGCTCAGCCCGTGGTGGCTCACGTGTATTTGTATCACTCATGGTGCCGTTAAAATACCCTAAACATTATCGCTTCACCAAGCCTACTTTCTATGTAGGTGGTTCAAATCGTGAATGGGATTCACTGGCATACGCCACAGCCATGACCTTTATGGATACATCCATCCCGCTTGGTACTCACTTATATCAATCGATAGAGCATTACTTCAAAATTGATAAAGACATAACAGAAAAGCACGGATTCCCTGAGGAGCTAAAACCTTATTTAGATCCAGTAGATTGCCAAGTAAATAGAGAGGCCGTGTGGTAGTGAAGCTAGTTTGGTTTGTATTTACGCAAAGGAGTGGCACCGAACTGTAAATAAATAGTTAGTAATACAGTTCGGTAATAAGGAAGTTGAATATGCTTGAGCAATACGCAGAAACCGCTTATCGCGGAAAACAAGCTGCAAAATTTAGAAATGAAATCGCAACAGATGAACGTGATTCTA
>NZ_JACDWV010000164.1:0-505 GCF_016464105.1 Pseudoalteromonas sp. bablab_jr010
AAATCAGCGTAATGTCGGTTCAGCACGCGGTGGCTCACGTGTATTTGTATCACTCATGGTGCCGTTAAAATACCCTAAACATTATCGCTTCACTAAGCCCACTTTTTATGTAGGTGGTTCAAATCGTGAATGGGATTCACTAGCATACGCCACGGCCATGACCTTTATGGATACATCCATCCCGCTTGGCACTCACTTATATCAATCGATAGAGCATTACTTCAAAATTGATAAAGACATAACCGAAAAACATGGATTCCCTGAGGAGCTAAAACCTTATTTAGATCCAGTAGATTGCCAAGTAAATAGAGAAGCCGTGTGGTAGTGAAGCTAGTTTGGCTTGTATTTACGCAAAGGAGTGGCGCCGAACTGTAAATAAATAGTTAGTAATACAGTTCGGTAATAAGGAAGTTGAATATGCTTGAGCAATACGCAGAAACCGCTTATCGCGGAAAACAAGCTGCAAAATTTAGAAATGAAATCGCAACAGATGAACGTGATTCTA
>NZ_JACDWV010000165.1:0-401 GCF_016464105.1 Pseudoalteromonas sp. bablab_jr010
AGATGTGTATAAGAGACAGATATTGATCAGTAAAACGCTTACTTTTAAAGGTACGAGTTTTAAAGCTGCAGCCATTGAGTGCTTCTGCTTTTTTTAATCGTGTTTCATAACTGTCTTGATGTAAATAGTCTCTTGGCAGTTGCTCTGTATAGGTTTGTCTATCCTTACGGTATTTACTTTCGTTTCTAGTACGCTTTCTTATTTCAGCCGCTTTTTCAGGGTTATCTCTCCGAAACTCCTCTCTTCGAACCACCGCCTCCTCATCTAAGGCGAGCTGTTTAATGGTTTTATCTTTTGCTCTTGTTGGGTCTCTGCCAGGGTTCTCAGCGCACCACTGGTTAATTGCGTTAATACGATTTTCTCTTTTAATTTTTTCTCGTTCTTCATGAGTTAAACCGTCG
>NZ_JACDWV010000166.1:0-3153 GCF_016464105.1 Pseudoalteromonas sp. bablab_jr010
AGATGTGTATAAGAGACAGACCTACATCTTGCTTCTGTGGTTTAGATAAGCATCGCGCGAAATAAATTTCACGCCTACGGGTATGCATTTCACTGAGACTGCGTGCAGGCTGATCTGACTTATAGCTTAAAGCTTACAGCTTACAGCTCTGTTGTTTTAATCTAACTTCTAACCACTGATATCTAATATCACCATTTTTTCGACGTTAAAACGCCTACACTCGTATCTCGCAAACTTTCCCCTTTACTTTTGCTAACTTTTCAATCTGATAGCTGAGGGCTGAAAGCTGATTGCTCCAAAGTTGGGTTTCGCTTCGCTCTAACCAACCTACGAGCTGACAGCTTCACTCATTAAGTTTTACTTAACACCAAACCAAAACCCAATATCGTAATACAATACTACTGTATTCCTTATAACCCCCTCAATTCATGGACTTACAGTTCAGACCTGTTTTATTACAAATAGGATTGATTCGCATTTTTTTACATGTTTTAATTGCGCCTGTTAAAAATATCTAAACATATACAGGACTCACAATGACACCTAAGTTTATTGTTTCTACGCTTTCGACTGCGGTCGCTTTATCTTTAAGCGCTAATGCTTTTGCAAAAGATGTAACTAAAGAAGAGAAAAACTTCGAGCAAATCACTGTAATTGGCTCTGCATCTGCAATTAACGATATTCCTGGCTCTGCTACTTTTATTGATGAGCAAGAACTAGAAAAGTTTGAATATACTGATATCTCACGTGTTTTAAGTGCTGTACCGGGTGTATATGTACAAGAAGAAGACGGCTATGGCCTTCGTCCTAACATCGGTATGCGTGGTACGGGTACAGGTCGTAACGACAAAATCTCAGTAATGGAAGATGGTGTACTTGTAGCACCAGCACCTTACTCAGCGCCTTCTGCTTACTACTTCCCTACTATGGGTCGTATGGAGTCTATCGAAGTACTCAAAGGTGCAGCGTCTGTTAAGTATGGCCCACGTACAACAGGCGGTGTTTTAAACTTAGTTTCTCGTAGCTTACCAACTGAAGGGTCTAAAGGTTTACTTAATGCTGAACTTGGTAGCGACGGTTTCTACAAAGGTCATGCTTACTTCGGTAAAAAGAAAAACAATGCTGCGGGCCTTGTAGAAGTATTCACTTACGGTGCTGATGGCTTTAAAGATTTACCAGTTGGTAGCGACAACACTGGCTTCGAAAAGAACGATTTCTTATTAAAGTTTGGTTTTGACTTTGGTGATAACGAAGCACACAGCCTAGAAATGAAGTTAAAGTACTCAGACGAACGCTCTGACGAAACTTACATGGGCTTAACTGACGCTGATTACCAAGAAAACCCTTACCGTCGTTATGCAGCATCGCAAAACGATGAAATGAACACACAACACAATGCATACCAAATCAACTATGCATATCGTTTTGGTAAAGGTTACGAGCTACTTGCTACAGCTTACCTAAACGACTTCCACCGTAACTGGTATAAAGCAAGCAAAGTAAGCAGCAGCTACCTTGAGCAATACAGCGAGTTTGAAGCAAACCCAACAAGCGAAGGTATTGAAGGTATTGGCGTAAAAGCGAATAACCGTGATTACCAAGCGAAAGGCTTACAAACTGAATTCCATATCCCTGCGGGCAACCACTACATCACAGTTGGTGCACGTTACCACGAAGATGAAATGGATCGTTTCCAATGGGAAGACAAGTACACGCTTAACCAAGACCTATCAATGACGCTTACAGAAAAAGGCGTTCCAGGTTCAAACAGCAACCGTTTAGATAGCGCTGAAGCAACTACCCTATTCATTCAAGATGAGTGGTCACTTGATGCATTAGTCATTAGTGCAGGTCTTCGCTACGAAGACATCACAATCAAACGTGTTGAATGGGCTAAGTCTGATCCAAGTCGTGAAAATGGCTTAACAAAAGATATCAGCAACGACACTGAGATCTTAGTACCATCACTAGGTGCCACTTACACAGTAAGCGACAACCTAACGCTTCTTGCTGGTATTCAAAAAGGTTACGCTCCAGCAGCCCCAGGTAATGCGGATCAAGAAGAAGAAGAGAGTGTTAATATTGAGCTAGGTGGTCGTTACGATTACGCTGGCATTCAAGGTGAAGTAATCTACTTTAACTCTGACTACACAAACATGCACGGTAACTGTACTGCAGCTGTAGGTTGTAGCGATGACAATATTGGCGATCAATACAACTACGGTGAAGTATCTGTGTCTGGTTTTGAGCTAAGCGCAGGTAAAGTATTTGCTACTAAAGCAGCTTCATTCCCTGTTCGCTTAACTTACACTTACACTGATTCTGAGTTCGACAATGCGTTTGAATCGGATCTTTGGGGTAGCGTAGAAAAAGGCGATGCAATGCCATACGTGCCTAAAAACCAATTAGCGCTTTCGATGGGTGCTGAGTTCTCAAGCTTCGTATTCGATACGCAAATGCGTTATGTGTCTGATGCACACGCAGACTTAACAGACTCAGGTCGCAATGCAATCGACAGCCGCGTTGTGTGGGATTTAGCAGCTAAATACCTAATCGACGACAAACAAAAAGTATACCTAACAGTAGATAACCTGTTTGACAAAACCTACGTTGCAAACCGTGCAAATGGCGGTATTCAACCAGGTAAACCACGTACCCTACAACTAGGTTACAGCTACTCGTTCTAATAAAACGACTTAGCGAAATATCAAAAGCCGTGTGATGAAAGTCCCACGGCTTTTTTGTGGGTGTTAGTTAGCAAGTTAGTAGCCGCGATTTTATATCGCATAACTCAATGGATATTCACAAAGAGCATAAGAGGCGCTGCGCTTTAGAGGAAAGTAACTAATAGTTTTATTGGGTTGCTCATTCACTTCTCCTTGTATTCCTTTGTGCAGAAAATTGAACCACAGAGTACACCGAGGCGCTTCGCGCTACATAGAGAAAACATAATTTAAAATAATAATCACAAAGAGGATAAGAGGCGCTGCGCTTTAGAGGAAAAACAACAAAATCTTATGGTCTTTCTCATTCTTTTCTCATTGTTTTCTCTTTGTGCAAAAAATTATTGAACCACAAAAAACAGTAAATTACGCGGGGTAAACGCGCTGCTACGAATTCGGCGTTAAAACGCCTCCTACAACTCCCATCTCG